>CAZXGU010000018.1:0-27236 GCA_964640375.1 uncultured Sangeribacter sp.
GGACGCGAAGAATCGCGTCCCTACAAATGCCTTTGTCGTGTATGGTCGGACGCGAAAAATCGCGTCCCTACATTCGATCATTTTTATTGTAATATTTATTTAATAAAATTTTTTTTGATTAAAATTGTCAATATTTCTAAGGATTTATTAAATTTGCATATCGAATCTAAAACAATCACATCAGAATCTAATCCATAAACTTAAAATATAATCCTTATGAAGAAATTTTTACTTATGACTGCAGTCGTATCTTCTGCTCTCTTCATGAATGCTGAGATCAAGACTGTAACTTATCATTTCGCTACTAATGATTATGGTTTGACTCGTCAAACTGACAATGCAGGAGAATATATTGAATCCGGCACTAAATTGACAGTGAATGATGGAACTCAAATCACTCTTACCAAAACTGAGGGAAAGAACGGTTGGAGACTTTGGTCAGATGGACTTCGTATCTACAAGAATAGTGATGCCGAAATGACAATCACTACTTCTGTTGGCGCAATCACAAAAATTGAGTTTTCAACTAAAGCCTCGATCTTAAAATCTGTTTCCGGAGTGACTGTATCAGAATCGAAGTTTGCTTTGAAATGTGATGGCAATTCTATTCCATTGAAGTTTGATGTTAATTCCAATGGAGCCATTTATACTCTGACTCTAACTGTTGATACTGAGGGTACCGGAACTTCTACTGCAGTTTCCGCAGCTGATTCAGAGCCCACTCCTCCTCCTACAGTTACTACCGTGAAATCAATTGCTGAAACACTTGCTGTTAAAGATGGAGAAACAATAAAAGTTGATTATCCAATGACAGTGGCTTTTAGAAACAACAATAATGTCTTTGCTTATGATGCAGCCGGTGATTTCATTCAGCTTTTTGGAAAAAATTCATACGAAGTAAACGATGTAGTTCCTGCAGGTTGGGAAGGTGTATATTCTCTCTACAATGGAGCAACTCCTGAAATAGCACCCGTTACTGAATTCCCTGCTGCTGATGGTGATAATGTTTTCAAACCTTCTGTAGTTTCTGCTTCAGAGATTGACGCCTCTTTAGTTAACCATGTGTTTGCTATTAAAGATGTTGTGTTTAGTGAAGCCACTCCTTCTGCAAAAGAAAATTTTGAGGGAACAAGCGACGGTGTTACGCTTACATTTAGAAACAATTATACTCTTGAGTCGCAGCCCGCGGGTAAATATAATGTTACCGTAGTTGTAAATGTATATAAAGGTGCCGTACAGCTTTATGTTATTAACTACACCGCGGACGTGACAGGCTCAGGTATTTCTGAAGTTGAAGTGGCAAATGGCGCAGCCGCTTACTACACTCTCCAGGGTGTGAAGGTAGCTAATCCTGAGAATGGACTTTATATAAAGGTTCAGAATGGCAAAGCAAGCAAAATTCTTGTAAAATAAATTGCCCGTCATTCTTGGAATGAGATAGAATAATGTTGACTGATTAACCGGTTGACGATAAATTTGAAAGGATGTTTCCACAGGAAGCATCCTTTTGATTTTTAAAGGGTAAGAGTGAGTGAAAAACCTACAATAGAGAATAGATAAAATACTTTATTTAATATTTGGAATATTGCAGTAGAATATCTATATTTGTGGGCAAGTTACAAGCCATAATACCATAACCATGAACACGAATACCAGAGAGTCGCACAAGCCGCGTATTCTGATGATATATACCGGTGGCACAATCGGAATGAAGGAGAATGCCGAAACGGGTGCTCTTGAGCCTTTCGACTTCAATCATTTGCTTGAGAATGTGCCCAGAATAAAGCGTCTGGATTATGAAATTGACAGTTATCAGTTTGCACATCCTATAGATTCGTCGGCTATGAATCCTACCCATTGGGAACAGATAGCCCGGGTGGTAGAGGATAACTATGAAAAATATGATGGCTTTGTGGTTCTTCATGGCACCGACACTATGGCCTATACAGCGTCAGCTCTCAGCTTCATGTTTGAAAATATCCGCAAACCTGTAGTGATAACGGGCAGTCAGCTCCCGATCGGAGAGGTGAGAACTGACGGCGAGGAGAATCTAATCACTGCTCTTCAGGTGGCAGCTGCTAAAGATGAGAATGGGGAGCCGATGGTTCAGGAGGTGGCAATACTCTTTGAGGATTATCTATGGAGAGGGAACCGTGCCACCAAACATTCCTCCGATAATTTCAATGCTTTCAAGAGCAGTAATTATCCGAGGCTGGCAAAAGTGGGTTTGGGCATCTCATATCGCAGAGAGGTGATGTGGCGTGCAATGGGGAACAAGCCGTTTAAGGTGAATTATGGCATGGACACAAATGTGGCCTATCTTGATCTCTTTCCCGGTATTAATGAAAAAATAGTGAAACATCTTCTCTCCGCTCCCGGTTTGCGGGGATTAGTGATGAAAACTTTTGGTTCGGGGAATGGCCCGACCGCTCCATGGTTTCGCAAGGCATTGAAAGAGGCTGTGGATAATGGGATTGTGATAGTGAATGTTTCGCAATGCGAAAATGGTAGCGTGCTTCCCACACGCTATGAAGCCGGGTTTGGTCTTGAGCAGGCCGGTGTTATTTCAGGGCATGATTTGACCTCCGAGGCAGCCATCACCAAGCTTATGTTTCTTTTCGGTCAAGGATTAAATTCAGATGAAGTAAAAGTTGCGATGGAACATTCTCTCTCCGGAGAAATGAATTAATGAAAGCGAATTTAAACAAGGAAATATTGCGTCTTGCGGCACCGGCGATACTCAACAATATCACGGTGCCGCTCTTGGGTTTGTGTGACACGGCCATAGCGGGACATCTTGGTTCGGCCTCCTATTTGGGTGCAATTTCAGTGGGAGCCATGATGCTGAATGTTTTCTTTTGGCTGTCAGGTTTCCTGAGAATGGGCACCACTGGTCTCACAGCTCGCAGCGTTGGTAGAAATAAGCCTCGTGAATGTATGGAAGTGCTTAGCAAGTCGCTCATCATTGCAGGCGTAATTTCACTATTGGTTATTCTCTTTCAGGAGCCGCTATTAAGGGTGTTCATATATTTTATTGCTCCCGATAGCAAAGTGACTGAATTGGCTTCCCTCTATTTCCGCATAGGCGTTTGGGGCGTGCCGGCTCAGTTAATGGTTATGGCTATAAGCGGATGGTTTATAGGTTTGCAAACCACTGTAGTTCCCATGACAATAGCAATTGGAACAAATATTGTAAATATAATCACCAGCATATCCTTGGCATTCGGATTAAAGAAAGGTTTTTCAGGAATCATCTATGGCACCTTGTGTGCCAATTGGATTGGGGCGGTTGCCGCTATCTTATGGGCATTCCGAAGATATTCTCAATTAAAAAGGAGGCTCACAGATGAAGAGGGGGGAAAGGGAACAGCTGTAAAATGGAGCGAACTGTTTAATGTAAACAGTGCTCTATTCATAAGATCTGCGTGTATCATGGCAGTTACGATGACCGTCACCTCCGTAGGCGCAAGATTGGGAGAGGTTACCTTGGCAGCCAACGCGGTGATAATGCAATTCTTCATGTTCTTTTCTTATTTCATGGATGGCTTTGCATTTAGTGGAGAAGCGTTGGCCGGTAAATTTTCGGGAGCCGGCGACATGTCAGGAGTGACAAGGGTATTGAAGCGATTATGCGTGTGGGGAGCATTTATGGCTCTGTTCTTTTTCCTTGTGTATGCCTTTGCGGGGAGAGAAATAGTATCACTTCTCACGGATTCAGAGGCCGTGATAAAAGAAGCTATGAACTATCGCCTCTGGATTATCCTACTACCTCCTATCACTGTTGCCGCATTTATCTTCGATGGTATATTTGTAGGCTTGACACGAACAAGAGCAATGATGGCTGTGACAATAGCAGGCGCTGCACTATTCTTTATCTTGCTTTTTGCATCGGGAATCAGCCTAAACAATAATTTGCTATGGTTAAGCTTTGAATCTTATCTTCTTGTCAGAGGATTGTCGTTGGCATTAATTTATGGTTTGGGAGGAGCCGGAAAAAAATAAAGTGAGAAGAGGGAGCGGTGGAATTAAAAAAAAAAGCGTATATTTGCGGATTAAAACAAACGGAAGAAAGATTTGGAAGAGAGATCAACATATAAGGCAGTAAGGATAGAGGACACAGCGGAGTGGCGGATGATAATTCATATCTGCCACACCGGGATGTCGGCATTTCTGAAAAATGAAGATGACCCTATGGAGCCTCTCATAACCCTCTTCACCACTGATTGGGTGCGTGATGATGAGAGTCTGTTACGAAAGATAGAGACTGTGGTTTATGATCATCCGCAGTTGCTTGATGATTTTTCAACAGAGATAATTATCAACACAGAGCGGGCTCTATGGATGCCACGCTCAGCTGTGGAATATAGAGATTCTCAGGAGGAATCAGAGGAATCATACCGCGATGAGACCGACCTTTATAACATGGTTTATAAAGCTGACGAGGAGGATATCTTCATGGATGAGTTTTATGATAAGGTTTGCCTTTACACTCTTACCCCCGGCTTGCAAGCATTTATAAGGCGCACTCTTCCGGGAGCAAGGACTTGGTGCCAACAGACACTTGCTGTGAGGCGGTTTGCCGATCAGGTTTCAGATATGCCACGCCTATATGTGGATATCCGATATGGCGAAGCTGATTATTATGCTTTCGACGGCAGGAAACTTCTGCTTGCTGCAACCCATGGTTGGCGCGATAAGATGGAGATTGCATATCAGGTGTTCAATATCATGGATATATGGAAACTTGATGCTTCTTCCACCCAGATAATGCTATCGGGAAAAAAAGATGTCAGAACAGATTTGATGAAGATATTGCGCGAACATCTGCAATTTGTGATGCTCACAATGCTTCCCTCATCAGTTTCTAAGTCGGATCTTCCATTAGCCATACGTCTTGTAATGGCAAAACGATGAAAAACATGAAAGAAGTTTTATTATGAGAATAATAAGAGGCAAATATGGGAAACGGCGCTTTGATGTGCCCAAAAATATAACAGCTCGTCCAACCACCGATTTTGCCAGGGAGAATATCTTCAATATCATAGAAAATATTGAAGATTTGGAAGGGAAGAGAGCTCTCGACCTTTTTGCCGGCACCGGCGCGGTGAGCTGGGAATTTGTGAGTCGTGGATGTTCGGAAGTGTTGGCAGTGGAGCAGGCACAGGTTCAGTCGAATTTCATAAGATCTGTAAAAGAGAAATTAGGCGACAGAGCTTTGAAGGTGATAAAGGGGGATGTGTTTCGTTTCCTTGAAAGAGCCAAGGAGAGTTTTGATATTGTATTTGCTGATCCTCCTTACGATCATCCGCGTTTTGGAGAAATAGCCAACTTGATTTTGAAATCAAAGGTTTGCCGTCAGGGCACTCTTGTGATAGTGGAGCATAATAAAAGTCACGACTTCAGCCGACTCCCCGGATTTAAGCGCCACCTTGCCTACGGAAGCGTGAATTTTTCAATCTTCCGCGTTGAAGAGGATGATGCCTCTAACCAATAAACTTTTCGGAATAAATAGAAAAATAGAAAAAGAAAAAATCAGACAATGATAAAGTTAGACAGTATAGAGGAAGCCTTGGAAGACTTCCGCAACGGAAAATTCGTAATAGTGGTTGATGATGAGGATCGCGAAAATGAGGGCGACCTGATTATAGCGGCCGAAAAGATCACTCCGGAAGATGTGAATTTCATGCTCAAGCATGCTCGCGGAGTGTTGTGTGTTCCCATCACAATGGCTCGTTGTAAAGAATTGGAGCTGGAGCCACAGGTCTCAGATAACACTTCCATGTTGGGCACCCCCTTCACCGTGACAGTGGATAAACTCGAAGGCTGCTCCACGGGAGTTTCAATCGAAGACCGTGCCGCCACAATACGCGCGCTTGCAGATCCAGCTTCCACTCCGGCCACATTCGGACGTCCCGGCCATATCAATCCTCTCTATGCTCAAGATAGGGGAGTGCTTCAGAGAGCCGGACATACTGAAGCGGGTGTGGATATGGCACGCCTTGCCGGTCTCGAACCCACTGCAGCGCTTATGGAAATCATGAGTGACGACGGAAGCATGGCTCGACTCCCGGAGCTTCGCAAACGCGCAGATGAATGGGGGATGAAGCTTATCAGCATCCGTGATTTGATTGAATACCGTCTTAAATATGATACCCTTGTAGAGAGAGGGGAAGAGGTGGATCTCCCCACTGCTTACGGCCACTTCCGCTTGATTCCATTCCGTCAGAAAGATAATGGATTGGAACATGTAGCCTTAATCAAGGGCGATGTGAGCAATGGCGAGCCTGTATTGGTGAGAGTGCATTCGTCGTGCATGACAGGAGATATTTTCGGATCCATGCGTTGCGAATGTGGCGAGCAGCTGCATCTTGCCATGCAGGCCATTGAAAAAGAGGGTCGCGGTGCGGTTATTTATCTTAACCAGGAGGGACGTGGAATAGGTCTTATGGATAAAATCAGAGCCTATAAACTCCAGGAAAACGGTTATGACACAGTGGATGCCAACCTGCATCTTGGTCATAAAGCTGATGAGCGTGATTATGGTGTGGGCGCAAATATCCTCCATTCATTGGGAATTAAAAAGATGCGTTTGATGAGCAATAACCCGGTGAAACGCATTGGTCTCGAAGGATATGGAATAGAAATAACAGAGAATGTTCCTCTTGAAGTGGAACCCAATGAGTATAACGCTAAGTATATGCACACAAAGAAGGAACGAATGGGGCATATACTGAAGAAAAGTTGATTTTGCCCTCTCCACTTGTAAAAAACTAAAGACAGAATATAAAAAATTAGCAGTGAAGAACCAAGGAATCCTTTATATCCTCACCTCAATAGTCTTATCCCAAGGAGCAATGGCCGAGAAGAAAGTTCTCGACCATAGCTCTTTCGATGATTGGAAATCAGTGACAAATCATCCATTCTCCAAAGATGGAAAGTGGGGCGCTTATTCAGTGAATCCACAGGAAGGTGACGGCAAACTAATTTTCTATTCCACTAAAGGGAACAGAACCGTGACATTGGATAGGGGGTATAAACCTTCTTTCACTTCCGATGGGAAATGGGGAGTGGCGCTAATCAAGCCATTATTCTCCGAGACAAGGAACGCCAAAATTAAGGGGTTGGAAGGGATGTCACTGCCACAGGATTCCTTGGCAATTGTCAATCTATCTGACTTAAAAATTGAAAAGATTCCACGGGTGACGGAATATAAACTCGGAAAAGAGGGAGGAGAATGGGTCGGATACTTGAGTTGCGACACCACATATATCTCTTCTGAAGCTCTTGAAGATGAAGATTCAGGGCGTCCTCTGGTTGTGAGGCATCTGTCGGGACGGAATGAGAGAGTGATGAAATGGGTGGAGGGCTATAATTTCAGTAAGGATGGAAAACGCCTGGCTATAAATGTGAGAAAGCAAACCACTGACTCCGTTTCCACAGATGGAGTTGGCGTGATGTTCCTCCCCGATACATCTTTTGTTCTTCTTGATAGAGATAAGAGTTTCTATTCTACTCCGGTGTTTGATGAAAGTGGCGATCAGTTGGTTTTTGTTGCTTCCTCCGATACAATAAAGACCGGGACAAAGAAAGCCTCACTCTATTATGCCGATCTGAGCGACCCCATGAAGTCGCCCCGAGAGTATGCGTTAAAATTTAAAGATAATGAAGGGCGCGAACTTCTCCCTAACCAATACACCATCCCCTCATTTTCTCATAATGGAAAGCGACTAATAGGAGGGGTTGCACCCGTTATTGCGCCAGATGATACAACCAAATATGATTTCGAGACAGCGGAGGTCGATATTTGGCGATGGGATTCCCCTTACACTCCCCCTCAGGAGAAAAAACGTTTAGAGAAGATTAAAGCATTGAATTTTCCGGTGGTGATTGAACTTGAAGCCGGGAAGGAGACATTAGTGACCGATAATCCGTATGCTGAGGTTAGTGTGCCCGACAGATGGGACGGAGATTATGTTTTGATATTAGATCCAACCGAGGAGATGATATCACAACAATGGAATTATTTCGCCAATCAAGATTTAAAAGTTAAGAATCTACGCGACGGTTCTTTAAAGGAGATTGGGAAATGTTATGTTGACGACGGGTCTTTATCTCCTGGCGACAAGTATGCCGTATGGTTCCGTGATAAACATTATTACACCGCTAATCTTGCCACAGGAAAAGTGGTGAACGTTTCGGAAAAGATTCCTTATGCCGTTTGGGACGAAAGCGATGATCATCCCTCGCCGTCGATTCCCTTTGGCGCTCCCTTTTGGAGCGAAGGCGATAAGGAGTTATTAGTCTATGACAAATTTGATATCTGGGCCTTGGATCCCGAGGGGAAAAAAGACCCTGTATGTGTCACCGCAGGAGAAGGAAGGAAAAGAAATCTGAAATTCCGCTATCACAACACGGATGAAGAGCGACGTTTTGTATCTGTGGGTGAGGAGATTCTTCTCGACGTGTTTGATTACGGGGATAAATACAATGGTCTTGCCCTGCTGAAATATAGTCCTAAGGGCGCAAAGCCAGTTGTGGATATGCTTAATGAATTTGCCTATACACAGGTGCAAAAAGCCAAGGAAGCTCCGGTGTATAGCTGGCAAAGAGCAAACTTCTCGACCTCTCCCGATATATGGCTGACCAACGGGACTAAATTTATGAATGCCCGCAAACTTAGCGATGCCAATCCTCAGATGAAAGATTACCGCTGGGGCACAGCCCGACTTGTAAAATGGAGAGCATACGATGGCAAAGAGTCGGAGGGAGTGCTCTATGTCCCTGATGACATTGACCCGGAAAAGAAATATCCGATGCTATGTGTGTTCTATGAAACCGGCTCGGAGGATCTTTACAGTCATTACACAATGGAACCATCCTGGAGCTGGGTTAATTATCCCTTCTATGTGAGCAGAGGATACGTGATTTTTGTTCCCGATATTCATTACACTCCTGGTATTCCCGGAGAGAGTTGTTACAATTACGTATGTTCCGGAGCAGAGGAGATGTGTCGGCGTTATCCCTGGATAGATAAGGATAAAATAGGCATCGACGGTCAGAGTTGGGGAGGTTATCAGACAGCATATTTAGTTACTCGTACCAACATGTTTGCCTGTGCCGGTTCGGGTGCTCCGGTAGCTAATATGACTTCTGCCTTTGGAGGCATACGCTGGGAATCGGGCGATTCTCGGCAGGCACAATATGAAGTGGGACAGAGCAGGATAGGACATAATCTTTGGGAAGCCCCCGAACTTTATATTTTTAATTCGCCGGTGTTCCACGCCGATAAAGTGAACACACCACTTCTCATTATGCACAACGATGGCGACGGAGCTGTGCCATGGTATCAGGGAATCGAGCTTTTCATGGCATTGCGCAGGCTTCAGAAACCTGTGTGGATGTTGCAATATAACGGTGAAGCTCATAATATAAAACAACGTAAGAACCGTAAGGACATTACTGTGCGCCTTCAGCAGTTTTTCGATCATTATCTAAAGGATGCCCCCATGCCTGAATGGATGAAGAAGGGGGTGCCGATGATTAGAAAAGGCCAGGAGAACGGTTATTGATTTTGAAGAAAATGGATAAAAATATGAATAAGAAGTCGGGAAAAGAGATAATCCTCTTTCTTAGTATCTTGCTTTCGATGTTCTATGCCGCCCCGATGTTTGGAAAATATCATTGTGAGTCTGACACATCAAAAGTGATGACAATCATAAGAGAAAATTTCTATCCCGGAGATGATCCTGCCAATCTGGCCGGGAAAATAGCAGAAGAGTTTATAGGCGTTCCACGCGCGGAAGTCACTATGATGGATTCCACAGGGAATCTTCAGGTAAGAGTGGACGCTTTCGACGACCTCTCTTTCCTTAATGAGGTCGCGGCAATAGCACGGCTCTCCACTTCTCCCGGGCATAAGCGTATAAATGAATATGAAAAGGAACTTGAGAATGTTACCTATCGCAGAGGAGAGAACAAAGGATTTCCAAGCAAAATGCTCTATTTTTCCGATTGGGTTGTGGATAACAAATCGAGGAATCATGTTAAAGAACTCACGGAAAGCTATTCCGATCAATTCCGCACCAAATCGCTTGAAAAAGTGAGTCGCAGTCGTGATAAATATGCAGCCCTAAAAGACTCTGCCACCTTTGAAGAACTGAAGATGGTGGAAATGGGATTCCGCACCCATAAGGTGCCTCATCTCAAGCGTGAGCAAGCATCACATAAAGATATTATTGAGGAGATGCGCGATGGCGACATAGTTGTTCTTCTCACTTCAGATTCCGCTACAGATGCTCTTGAAATAGGATTTTTAAGAAAGCGTCAGGATGGCTTTCATTTCATTCACCCCTCTGCAGAAAAAGGGGTAGTGGTGGAGGAGGCCGATACTTTCGATCGCTATCTCAAGCGCAATGCCAAGCGCACCTACGGATGGCGCTGGTTGAGATTGGCAAAATAGAATCGGGGAGGTAAAGGCCGGAACGAAAACTATAAAAGAGATGATTAAATTTGTTAATGCCAAGATAAATTTAGGTTTGCAGATTGTGAGAAAACGTGAAGACGGTTATCACGATCTGCAAACTGTTTTCTATCCCGTTGGTAAATATGCAGGGACTGCAGAGAATCCCTGTGGATTTTGTGATATTCTCGAATTGTCGGAAAATCCAAGGAGGCGAAAACAAAACTACGATTCCGGAAAAATAAAGATGCCGGAGATTATTTTTACAGGAAGAGAGATTGATTGTGAACCGGAAAAGAATTTAGTCTATAAAGCCGCTCAAGCATTTTGCGAGGCAACCGGATGCGACTTCGATTCATACACTCTCCAACTTGAGAAGCATCTTCCCGATGGTGCAGGCATGGGAGGTGGAAGTGCCGACGCGGGTTTCACACTCAGGGTATTGAGCGAGCTATACAGTCTTAAATTTCCGGATGAAAAAATAGAGGATAAAATGCTTTTTGACATTGCACGCAGGTTGGGAGCCGACTGTCCTTTTTTCCTTCTTAACAAGCCGGCTTATGCAGAAGGTATAGGCGAACTACTGGAGGAGATAGATCTGGATTTGCAAGGGTTATGGTTGGTTGTGGTTAAACCAGCTGTCTATATCTCCACGAAAGCTGCGTTTGCAGGCGTCACCCCACACAAACCGGAATTCAATCTTCGGGAAATCACCTCTTTACCTCTTTCTGAATGGAAATACTATATAAAAAATGATTTTGAAACTTCGATTCTCCCTCAATTCCCTGTGATAGGAGAGATAAAAAATCAGTTATATTCCATAGGCGCTCTTTATTCATCAATGAGTGGAAGCGGGAGCAGCGTTTTCGGGATATTCTCTGATAAAGATAAAGCGGAAGAAGCCATGTCGGAAATTAAAAAGGAGACAACCATAGAGGGGTGTTATTTGTTAAAAATGTAGCAGAGGAGGAGAATAAAAGAAAACAAAATCGCCTCTACTAATGAATTAACATTTTTTGGCAAAGAATTTGAGATAAAAATGGGAAAGAACCGACATGGTCGCGGCTATTTCGGTCGTAACCGCAATAATTATAGAAAGACTATGGAAGATAATCAGAATAAAGATAACGAACAGCAGACTGTCGAGACTCCGGAGGCTGTTGTAGTGGATGATGTGAATCCCACTCCTGCAGAAGAGGAAACTGCAGAAGAGGTTGTGGCAGAAGGCGCGGTTGACGCAGAGGATGAAGTTGCCAAACTAAAAGAGGAGGTAGCCAAGGAGAAAAAGGAATATCTCTTCCTAATGGCAGAGTTTGATAATTTCCGTAAGCGCACTCTCAAGGAGAAATCAGAATTGATTCGCAATGCAGGAGAATCTGCTTTTAAAGGACTTCTCCCGATAGTTGACGATTTTGAGCGAGCATTGAAAGCTACCGAGGGAAGTGAAGATGCAGGTTCAGTGCGTGAAGGCATGGAACTCATCTATAAGAAACTGAAAAAATATCTTGAACAGAATGGAGTGAAGGAGATGGATCCTGAAGAGAAGGATTTTGATTCCGACCGCCATGAGGCTATATCTGCGGTGCCTGTTCCTGATGAAAATATGAAAGGAAAGATTCTCGACACTGTAGAGAAGGGTTACACTATAAACGATAAGGTTCTTCGACATGCAAAAGTTGTTGTAGGACAGTAGGAGCAAAAAATCCAAAGTTATGGCAGATAAAAGAGATTACTATGATGTGCTTGGCGTTGGGAAAAACGCTACGGCAGATGAAATAAAGAAGGCCTATCGAAAGATGGCCATAAAATACCACCCCGATAAATTTGCCCAGAGTTCGGAGGATGAAAGGAAGGCTGCTGAGGAGAAATTCAAGGAGGCAGCCGAAGCCTATGATGTGCTGAGCGACGCAGATAAACGTGCGCGTTACGATCAATTCGGCCATTCAATGGGCCAGAATTTCGGAGGCGGAGGAGCCGGTGGTGGCAGCTACGGCTTCGGAGGCGGCATGTCGATGGAGGATATCTTTGCTCATTTTGGAGATATCTTCGGAGATATGGGTGGAAGCTATGGCTTCGGCGGCGGAGGCGCAAGCAGTTCGCGTCCGCGTAAACATGTAAATAAGGGCACCGACCTGCGCATCACAGTGAAGGTGACTCTGAAAGATATTATGAACGGTGTCACCAAGAAATTGAAAATTCCCAAGATGGTGGCATGTTCGCATTGCAACGGCACCGGTGCTAAAGATGGAACCGCTTTCAAGACATGTCTTCGTTGTCATGGCACAGGATATGTTGAAACCGTGCAACAAACATTCATGGGCGCAATGAGAAGCACTACTGTATGCCCCGAATGTAATGGAGAAGGAAAAATCATTTCCGAACCTTGCTCATATTGCGGAGGTACGGGAGTAGAGAAGAAAGACGAAATTGTGGAATTCCATATCCCAGCCGGAGTGGAGGATGGAATGGTGTTGACAATGCGCGGCCAAGGGAATGCTCCTCGTCATGGCGGCGTAAACGGCGACCTTCTCATCAAGATTCAGGAAGAGAAAGATCCAGAACTCATCCGTGAAGGAGACGACCTCATATATAACTTGATGCTTGATATTCCAACAGCTGTTCTCGGCGGCTCAGCAGAGGTGCCAATGGTTGAGGGAAAAGCAAGAGTTAAGATTGCTCCGGGCACCCAGCCTGGCAAGGTTTTGCGTCTGCGTGGGAAAGGACTTCCTAAATTCCAAAGCACTGCAAAGGGAGATTTGCTTGTGAATGTGATGGTTTATATGCCTGAAAATCTCAATGACGCAGAAAAAGCAGCTATTGAGAGCCTTAAGGATAATCCGAATATTGTGCCTGATAAATCCACGTCACAGCGCATCTTCTCACGTCTTCGTCATATTTTCAACAAGGAAAACCGAGGCGTTTAGAGAATAACCAAAATGGAGATATAAAGCAACAATTTTCTCCTGTTCTCGTTAAGAAAACTAAAAAGATAAGGAAGTCGGGATAATACTCCCGACTTTTTTATTATATTTGCGAGAATAAACAAAAAAAACGACCCACTAATAAACCAAGATGAGTTACGTTCCCCCCATAGATGAGAAGCAGCTTGTGAAGGATCTGCAGAATCCCCGGACCGCCAAAGCGGGCTTCGACACTCTGATGCGCACCTATGGCGAGCAGATTTATTGGCAAATCCGCAAGATGGTTATGAGTCATGACGATGCTAACGATCTTCTACAGAATTGTTTCCTTAAAGCATGGAATAACCTTCATAATTTCCGTGGTGATGCCAAGTTGTCAACATGGCTATATAAAATTGCGGTTAATGAAACGATCAACTTCCTTAACAAGGAACGCAACCGCAACAATGTATCTGCTGATGGCGACGACTCATTTTTGCTCAACACCCTTGAGGCAGATGAATATTTCAATGGCGACGATGTGCAGAAGAAACTACAGGAAGCCATCCTTACATTGCCCGAGAAGCAGCGATTGGTGTTCAACATGAGATATTATGATGAGATGAAATATGAGGATATGTCGGAAGTGCTCGGAACTTCGGTTGGAGCATTGAAGGCATCCTATCATCATGCGATGAAAAAAGTGACTCAATATCTTGAAAATGAGGAAATTTAGAAAACTTATTTTAATAGATTAGTTTTTTATAAATAAATAAGGAAATTTTTCCAAATAGCATTAAACCAAACGGGGTGGATAAGGTCAAAAAGACATTAAAAACAATTTAAGGAAGAGAAAGCGATGGAAAACAAACTAAAATCAGCGTTTGGCAAGGATCCGGGATTCACAATTCCGGAGGGATATTTCGATTCCTTCTATAAGGAGATGGGGGAGAAGCTTCCGCCTTATAAGGCAGCTCCTGAGGCAGCTCCTCTGAGCAAATGGCAGAGAGTGAAGCCATATCTCTATCTGGCAGCTATGTTTGCCGGCATTTGGATGACAATGAAAGTGTTTCATACTGTTTCACAGAATGCCGAGTTGAATCTCGATAATCCCCCCGAACATATAGCAATGCTTATGGCTAATGATCCGGACATGGACTTATATGCCGACCCACACTACGGTTATGATGAGGATTATGATGCCTTGATAGAGAGTTACGACAATATGGCGGATTTTGAAAAAGACATGGGTATCATCCCGGAGTCGTCGAGTGAAGATCTCGTTATAGAGGAAATAAAAGAGGAATAACACATAAATATGAAAAAATTCTACATTCTGTTCGCCCTTATGCTATTTGCCGTGGTTCCGATTTGGGCTCACGGTAAGGGTGAGTTAACACCGGAAAAACGCAAGGAATTCAGGGAATATAAAATGAAATTTTTGGCTCATGAAATGGGGCTTAAAAATGACGCAAAGAAGAAATTTTTTGAAATATATAATCAATTGAGCGATGAGCGTCTCGACCTTAGGCGCGAGATGCACGAAATCAATCATAAGATAAAAGAAAATAAAGCTACTGATGCCGATTATGCCACCCTGAATAAATTGAAAGAACAGGATGCCGAAATTGAAAAAAAATATGATGCCAAGTTCGCTACATTCCTCAGTAGCAAACAGATTTTCAAGATGAAGGAGGCGGAGAAAGTTTTTCGGCAAAAACTGCATGAGATGAAAGAGAAGAAGGATAAGAAGGATAAGCGAAACAAATAAGCTTTTGCCTTTTAATTAGACAAAACATTTACATAATGAACAAAGATAATTTTATAGGAAAGGTCTGCTTAATGTGGGCCTTTTTGTTTATAACGGTTTTCGGATGTATGGGTGCAAAGAAAACAAAGGCTCCTGCTCTGGAGGGGGCTCCCGATTTTGCATTTCCTAAAACAGTAGCTTCTGATGCAAGGAAAGAGCTCAAGAAAGCAGTTAATGCAAAAGATGGGAGGGCATCGTTGGAAGCATTGATACAGGTTGTTGTTGCCGAGAATCTTATATCCAATAGTAACGCTTCCCAAGGCGCAGCATTGATCGATTCAGTGGCACAGCTTCTGCCGCAGCCCTATTCGTCATTAGGTTATCTGCTTGAGGGAAGAGTCTTTACCGATATATATAATTCATCGCCCTATCTTTATAATAACCGTTCGATTCCCTCGGAGCCGGTTCCGACGGATGTGTCGGAATGGAGTCGTGATATTTTCTCAAATCGTGTTTATGGGTTAGTGAACAAGGCTTTTGAAAATGTAGGCGATGCCAAGAACATGAATATCTCCCTCCTGAAAGGAGTAGTTACAAATATGGAGGATGCAGTGGCCTCGGATTTGACTGTGTATGATTTTATGACCATACAAGGAATATTCAATTTGAAGCCATTCTCTGCTGGAGATAACAACATTATCCCATTTTCTTCCGGGGAGGGAAAGGGAAGCAAAACCACAGAAAAAAATGCTTCTTCTCTTATCGACACTCTTCTTTCTGACAATCTTGCCTGGCATGATTCAAAGGGGTTGAGTCGCGCTTCTGCTTCAATGGATAATTTCAAACTCAGCACCAGCCAAAGCGACGATAGAGTGGAGGAAATTAAGAAATTGATAGAGAAATATAAAGACACTCCATTCTGTGGAGGTTTCATATTGAATTTATCTAATTATTATTCCCCTTCAGAGGAGAAAGATTATCGATATGTTTATGATTTAGCAGGCGATTACCTAAAGAGGTATCCGGATTCTTCAGAAGCCTCAAACCTGAGGTCTTTAATGGATAATATGACAATTGTATCTATCAATTGTCAGTCGCCTTCACAGGTTCTTCCGCAAAAAGAATTTAAAGGAGAGGTGACATTACGAAATCTTTCCGAGCTTTATCTTTTGGCCGTGAAGGTGAACGCTTCTTTGTCAAAGGGGAATGTAAGGATGAGCGACGTGGAGAAGGGAAAGGTTATGGGTTCTATTAAAGTCATTGCCTCAGACAAAGATTTCAATAAGCCATCTTACATAACAAAAGATTTTAAATTCCCTGGTCTCGAAAGTGGGGTGTACGTGATTGTTGCTTCCACATCCCCTGATAAATCAGGAATAATACGTGATAATTATGCGGATACACGGTTACCACTGTTGCTTGTGAGCCGATTGTCATATTTTAAATCGTATAATCGCAAGGAGACAACTGAGAGCAATCAGGAAATTTATGTGGTGGAAGGAGAGAATCAAAAGCCTGTGGAAGGTGCGAAAGTAACCTTCACAACCCAATGGGGAAACAAACCCACCACAGTGACCCGAACAAGCGATAAAGATGGTCGTGTAAGTGTTCCCAAAGGAAGTAATAATGTTACAATAGAATCAGGCAAAGATATCCTTGTTCTCAGTTCATACGCCAGCAGTTCATCGCAAGAATCCAAGGAGGTTATAAATGGAAATTTATTTACAGATCTTTCCATTTATCACCCGGGTGATTCTGTGGGATTTGTCGGTGTGATTTATAAGAAGAAAGATCGAGTTCTTGAAGTGGCGGCTGATAAGGATGTGAAAGTTATATTAAACGATGCCAATTATCAACCGCTCGATACCTTGTCGTTACGGTCTGACAAATTCGGAAGAGTAAATGGCAAGTTCATGTTGCCCAAGAGCGGATTGTTGGGTAACTGGTCATTACAGATGAACGACGGCAAAAACTATGTTGCCCAAAGCTATTTTGAAGTGGCCGACTATAAATCGCCGACTTTTTATGTCGCCTTTGATAATTCAGAAGGAGAGAAGACCCTTGGAGAGACCATCAGTCTGCGAGGCGAGGTTAAAACTTATTCCGGGATGCCTGTAGCTGGGGCGGAGGTGAAATACAACGTGAAATATCTCCCTTGGCGCTGGGGGCGTTCGGCTGCTAATGGGAACGCTAATTATGGAGGAAAAGCCACAACTGCGGCCGATGGAAGCTTTACCATCGAACTTCCCACAGCCGGTCTGAAGGGAACTCCATATCAAACAGGTCGCTATCAAGTCAATGTAACAGCCACTAATTCTGCCGGAGAAACTCAAGGGGCGGAGCCCTATTTCTTCTCCCTTGGGAATGCTTATCATATCAGCGCGGATTTCCCTGAAAGAATTAAAGCAAGCAAAGGGGAAATGCCTAAAATTAAAGTGGGAGTATATGATATGCTCGATCGGCCAGTGACGAAAAAGGTTTATTACCGGCTCACTTCTGAAAAAGATTCTACTCTCATCGCCTCCGGTGAATTTGAGAGTGGACAATTCCCTTATAATATTAATTCCCTTAACTCAGGGAGATATAAATGCGAATTCTCGCTCAAGGATTCCTTTGGGCAAAATGAAGAAGGGGATGAAGAGAATGGGCTAACCTCCACTTCTTTCATTGTCTGGAGAGAGTCGGATAAAGTGCCTCCAATTCAAACAGCTTTATGGGTTCCGGAAAACGAGATTATTATAACCTCAAAGAATACCTATAACGGCAAAGTCAATGTTAAATTGGGTAGTTCTTATCCTGATAGTTATATCTATGCAGCCTACGAAAACTTAGACGGGGTGCAAGCCAAAAAATGGCTTAAGGTGACCGACGGGATGATAGAGATTCCTGTCAACACTCCTTCAGATCTGTCGCGCACCGGGATAATGTTGAGTGGTATGCGTGATTTAAAAGGTGAATCAGCATTGGTAACATTAATTCCTGAAATCCAGACAAAGGGACTTGAAATAAAGGCCGAGAGTTTCCGCGACCGTATAATCCCGGGTGCACGTGAAGAATGGAAGTTCAGCTTCAATTTTGATAATAAGGCGATGGCTTCTTTGCCGGTGATGGCTGTGATGAGCAACAAAGCCTTGAATGCTTTGGCTCCCTTCCATTGGGCATTTAATCCGTTTGGTAGGATTTATTGGTCTATGCCCGGAAGTATAGAGGAGCCATATCTCGGCACAACCTCCTGGAATTGTCAGCCGGAAAAAATGAAGAGTGTAAATCAAAAAGGTTATGTGTGGCCTGAATGGAACACCTACGGCTATTCACTCTATGGAGGTCGAGGGATTATGGTGAAGGAGAATGGTCTCAGAATCCGTGGTACCCGCAATATGAAGGCTGCCCCTACTGAGGGCGTCATGGAAGAGGAAATGGTTTTTGCTCAGGCTGAAGTTGCTGTTATGGCCGATTCATCTTCTGACAGCATGAATGCCAAGACATATCAAGCTGCTACCGCAGGAGCTATGAAAGAGGAACCCAAGGCGGCAGTGGTTGGTTATGGAGTGGAAAGTTCAGCTCCCTCGGAAGAGGTGGTGCGCGAAGTGGAATGTCCCCTTGCTTTCTTTATGCCGAATCTTATCACGGATAATGAAGGCGTCGCTTCCATTAATTTTGACGCCCCTGCCTTTAATGGAACCTGGCAGCTGCAAGTGATGGGTTACACTCCCGATTTACGGGGCGCGGTGTTAACCCAAGATGCCGTTGCTTCCAAGCCCGTGATGGTTCAGATGAATGCGCCTCGTTTTGCACGTACCGGTGATAAACTCTCCATCAGCGCCACGATATATAACAATAGTGGGGAAGCAGCCCCCTTATCGGGTAAAATTGAAGTGTTTAATCCTGTGACCGGAGAAAAATACGCCTTTAATGATGCTTCCGCCGAGGAGGTAAAAGCTATGGGCTCAAGAGTGATATCAATAGATTTTCTTGTTCCTTCAAATATTGAAACAGTTGGAATTAGAGTCTTTGGAGCGGGAGCTACAAGCAGGGATGGCGAACAGACGCTGATTCCGATCTATCCATCGAGCACTCCTGTAGTGGAGAGCACAACATTCTATTTGGCTCCCGGAGATGATAATCTCAAGTTGTCAATACCATCTGAACATGAAGAGGCAACCTTGACGCTTAACTATACAGATAATCCAATTTGGGAATGTGTCACCGCTCTTCCGGCGCTTATCACTCCGGAGTCGGGAAATGCTCTCACCCAGGCGCAGGCTCTATATGGCAATGCTACTGCTTCAGGACTCTTGAAGAAATATCCTCAATTATTGGAGGCTTTGAAGATCTTCTCCGACCCCTCAAATTCATCGGATTCGACTCTTGTTTCGGCTCTAAATAAAAACGCGGCTCTGAAGGTGGTTGCACTCAATAATACTCCTTGGCTTAGAAATGCTCAATCGGAAACGCTGAGAATGCAGAGCCTAATTGGATATGGCGATGAGGCAAAGAGTAAAGCCGCCATAGCTGAGACTATTAAGAAACTCTCGGCTCTTCAGAATAAAGATGGAGGGTGGAGCTGGTGTGAAAACATGCCGTCGAGCGAATGGATATCCACAACAGTGCTTCGTAATTTTGCAATGCTTCTCCGTAATGGCTTCCTTCCCAAGGATGCTGCCAAAATGGCGGAGAAAGGATTGGGCTACGTAGATAATGAAACTGTGAAGGATTGGAAAAGAGTAGGAGCAAAGAAATATTCTTATCTCTCCCTGCTTGATTATCTTTATGTCCGTTCATTCTTTAAGGATGCGAAAACATCTTCTGATTTTGCAAAGATTAAAACTGCATCCTTGGCGGAGATAGAAAAATCATGGAAGAAGTTGGGAATCTATGAAAAGGCCACTGCAGCGATTCTCTTGAATCGTGAGGGACGAACTAATACGGCCCGATTAATACTCCAGTCAGTTTCAGAGTTTTCATCATCTTCAAAGGAGAAAGGGATATGGTTCGACAATCTGAAATCAGGGTATAATGGTAAAGGAAGTTTACTTACCACTGCCCAGGTGTTGGAAGCATGGTCGGAGATTGAACCCTCTTCAACAATTGTTGATGGTCTTCGTCAATGGATTCTTTTATCCAAGCAGACGCAGGATTGGGGAGGGGGGACGGCGGCCGCCGATCTGGTTCAAGCTATTCTTACAAGTGGCTCCGATTGGACAGTCCCGGCTTCGGCTCCTGAAATCTATATAAATGGAGTTAAGACGTCGCCCGATAAAATCGCTGCACTTACGGGTTCATTCAATCTATCACTTACCGGCACAAAAGGAAGTGTGGAGATTGTGCGTTCGGCATCCGGCCCGGCATGGGGTGGAATCGTAAGCCAATACGTATCTCCAATCTCGGAGGTTAAGGCTGCCTCAGTTCCACAGCTATCTGTCGAAAAGAAAATATATGTCATCACAGATAATTCCGACGGCACCATTGCAACCCAAGGCAATCTTAAAGAGGGTGACAAGGTGAGGGTTACTTTGACTTTGAAATGTGACCGGGATTTGCAATATGTGGCTGTTACCGACAGCCGGTCGGCTGCATTAGAACCGGCCGACCAGATTTCAGGCTACACATCCACCGATGGAGTATGGTATTATCGTGAGGTGAGAAATTCTTCCACCAATTTGTTCATTCCGTTCCTCTCAAAAGGAACCCATGTAATAAGTTATGATTGTTACGTGGATAGAGATGGAGAATATTCACTTGGAATAGCAGAGGCACAGAGTCAGTATGCACCTGTAATAACGGCTCATTCGGCAGGAACAGTCATATCAGTCGAGGGGGGTAACTAATCCCTCTCGATTTAAAATAACATTTGGAAAAATTTCTTGCGCCTCCTTTAGAAAGACAGTGTCGTCGTTATAACGAGAAGAATAGTGGCCCGTGAGTAAAGCCTTAGCGCCTGCATCGCGGGCCACAGTTGCAGCCTGACGTGCCGTGGAGTGTCCGCGAGGAGCAGCCTCTGCCTTATTTGCTTCGGTATAGGTGGTTTCGTGAAAAAGTAAGTCAACAGGTCCTATTTTTTTAGCTAATTCAGGCATATAGGCAGTATCGCTTATATGAGCGTAGGAAAGAGAGGGAGTGGGGGGGGAAGTTAATATTTCATTCGGAACCACCACCCCGTCTTTGCGAATGAAATCTGCTCCGTTCTTAATTAGCCTTATTTGTGAGTTGGGCACATTGTGAAAATCTATCATATCACGTCGGATATGGCGGAGTTTTCCTTTTTCTTCAAAGATAAATCCAACGGTTGGAACACGATGCTGCAAGACTACCGTTCGCACGGTAAGTGAAGGCGTTTCAAGGATGACAGCCTCTTCGGGGTGGATCACATTAAATTCCACTTCAAAAGGTAGGTCTCCGGCAAAAAAATTAATGATCTTTTGAAGCATCTTTTTTCCTTCGTTAAAAGTATGCACTGTGAGTTTTCCTCCGGTGCCCCCTAATCCGAGAGTTGACACCAACCCGGGCAATCCTAATACATGATCCCCGTGAAGATGGGTCAGAAAGACATGCCGGAGGCGAGAAAATCTTAGCCTTTGCTTCTGAAAAGCAAGCTGCGCTCCTTCTCCACAATCAACCATATATAAAGAGTCGCGATGCTCCACAACTGTGCAAGAGGGCTGATGACGCAATGTCGGCTTGGCTGAGCCGCACCCAAGGGTATGTATTTTAAATGTACTCATGTTTTCTATGCAATAATTATTCCCAACTTCATACTAATTCCCAACTTCCAAATGTAAAATTACAAAAAAATTAAAAAATCATATAATTTGATGATTGCAAAAGCGAGCAATAAGAATTAATTTTGCATCAGTAACAAAAAATATATTGCTTTGGCAGCACAAACTATTCTTCTTGCAGCAGCAGCTTTATCAGGAACCTCAGATCTTGCAAACGATTCTCTTCCGGGATATAATCTGGAAGAGCTTAATGTCGTGGCAGTCAAGCAGGAGGAACGTTTGCGCGAGGATGCAGTCTCCTCCACTGTCATCAACCGTTCGGAGATTGAGAGCCTTTTGATTGAGGGAATGAAGACGGCGTCGAATGTAATTCCCAACTTCTATATCCCGGATTATGGCTCTCGAATCACATCATCAATATATGTGAGAGGAATAGGCGCCAGGATGGATCAACCGGCTGTCGGACTAAATGTTGACAACGTTCCTTTCCTTAATAAGGATGCCTACGATTTTGATATAGCGGATATAGCCTCTATAGAGATGCTGCGCGGCCCTCAGTCAACTTTATATGGGCGTAACACTATGGGCGGCTTAATAAATATCACCACTTTATCTCCTCTTTCTTATCAAGGGTGGAGACTGATGGTCCAAGCCGGCACCGGTAACAGCTATAAGGGAGCTGCCGGTTGGTATGGAAAGCTCAACGATAATTTAGCCACTTCTGTTAATGTAAGCGGCGCTTATCTTGGAGGATTCTTCACTAACCTTTATGATGAAAAAAAACTTGACCATGAGGCATCAGGTGCATTAAGATGGAAGCTACAGTGGAGACCCAACGACAAGGTTTCGCTTAATAATGCTTTTTCTTCTTCATTGCTTCGTCAGGGCGGTTATCCTTATAAATATATTGAAACGGATGAGATAAGGTATAATGACCCTTGCTATTATCACAGATTCATGGTCAACGACGGACTGACTCTTAACTATAGAGGAGGAGAGTTTACAATGACTTCTATCACAACGGTGCAGCATATCAACGACAACATGACCCTTGACCAGGATTTCCTTCCTTTGCCTTATTTCACTTTAACACAGAAGCAGAAGGAAACAGCATTTACGGAGGATGTCGTTTTTCGCGGCAGTGTAGCCGATGGTAAGTATAAATGGCTTGGAGGTGTATTTGGTTTTTATAAACATCTTGACATGTCAGCCCCTGTGACATTTAAAGATGAAGGGATACGCAAACTTATTGAGGATCATAGGAACGCAGCCAATCCTTATTACCCTATAGAGTGGGATTCAAGGGAATTCCCACTTCTCAGCGACTTCACTATTCCTACGGGAGGAGCCGCTCTATATCATGAATCGAAATATGAAACAGGACGTTGGCGTTTCACAGCTGGTATTCGTCTCGATTATGAAGTGGCAACTCTAAAATACCTCAGTCGTTGCGACACCGGTTATGAAATTCGACGTCTTGAGGATGATGGAACATCAACTCCTTATAGTCATGTGGATATAAATATTAATGAGGAGGGAAAGTTGCGCCGAAGCTATTTTAATTGGATGCCCCGGGTGAGCGTGCTATATGATTTTTCCGACCAAATTAAAGGAAACGTCTATGGAGTATGGTCGAAAGGATATAAGGCCGGCGGTTTTAACACTCAGATGTTTAGCGAGGTTCTTCAAGGCCGATTGATGAGCATTATGGGTATAGGAGGGAATCATGATGTAGATGAGGTGGTTGGTTACAAGCCGGAGTATAGTTGGAACTATGAAATCGGAACGCATTTAGGATTTTTTGACGATCGTCTTGTGACCGAAATGTCGATATTTTATATTGATTGTCGCGATCAGCAGATGACCACTTTCCCTGATGGCACAACTACAGGACGCATCATGACTAATGCCGGTCGCACGAGAAGTTTGGGAGGAGAGATATCTGTTACAGGTAAGCCTGTAAAGAATCTTACCCTTACTGCCAGCTATGGATATACTAACGCAAAGTTTATTGATTATAATGACGGAAAGACTCAATATAAAGGAAAATTTATTCCATACGCTCCGCGAAACACTCTTTTCCTCCAGGGAATAATTGAGATTCCGTTTAATAGGAACTTAATAGGGGGCATCAGGAAGCTTGCGATAGATTTAAATATGCGCGGCACCGGAAAGATATATTGGAACGAAAGCAATTCACAATGTCAGCCATTTTATGCCGAGGCAGGAGCCACTCTCACTTTGGAGGCAAAAAATTGGGAATTGCAAGTTTGGGGGGATAATCTAACCAACACTAAATTCAACACCTTCTATTTTATGTCGATGGGGAATGAATTCCTCCAGGAGGGAAAGCCGGCGAGGGGAGGGGTGACTCTCAGATTCACATTCTAATGTTGATAAAGTGTAGGATTGAAAACATTAGTTCTATTAAAGTCGAAATAAAAACTGTAATATATGAAAAAATATTTGGCAATTCCATTATGCGCTGTTGCTTTGGGCAGCTCTTGCTCAAAAGAGGCAGTTAACACAGCATCAGAGGTGGTGTCCACCTATAATTATGTTGCTCATGTGGATGTTAACGACCCATCAGAGCCTGTAATAACAAAGGGCTCGTATCGTTTTGGATTCGATTATATCAACAACATGGTCAGTATCGCCTCAGATATGGTTGATTTGGGCGAGAATCAAGAGGTTGCTTTCAGCACAGAACAATTTAAGTTCACAGTGGCTCCTGTTTTTGGATTCGGTACTAATCCGGAGAAGGTTGATTATGTGTATCACGGTTTTGATCAATTCCCGGGCAAGGCGAATAACGGGATGCAGATCACCGACCTTCGTTTCGAGCTCTCTCCCATCCTTTACACACCACCGGAATTGACCTATACCAAAGATCCTACTTCTCCTCTTCCTCAGCCGGATCTCTCTTATAAGGCTCGTCAGGGATCGGCGCCCAAAATTCGATATGTATTAGGTGATGAATACCAAATCTATACATTCTGGCCCGACCTTTACTATTGCGGGGTGACGGATACTGAAGTTATGGGAGTTGCGGATAGCGAGTATAAAAGTCAGGATGTGGGTTATCGACTCAAATTTGATATAAAAAATAAAAAGGCGCAGGTTGTCTTATACAACGTCAAGTTTAATGAGCAGATGCCAGCGATGGAATGTCTGATTTTACCCAACCTGGATGTTCAGTTCACCAATAACGGCTACATTGTGGAGGCGGCAAATGTAAATCCTCTTTATATAGAGGGCGGGAAGATAATGGAAAATCCACGTTTCCCTTTCACTACCTTTAAGTTTGTGGCCGAGGGCAACATGGTGGAAGGTTATTGCGACTTTACTGTGGCAGGAAGATTCCATGGAGCCTTTACAGGAAAATATATGGAATTTGTAGTAAGATAATAGCATAACCCTATGCAAACTCTGTTTTCAGAGGGATAAAAAGGGCAAAAGGTGTTATAGAACATATAAAAAATCCCACTATTCTTAAAAATATGTAAAATTTTAAGGAGTGGGATTTTTTGTTGATTAAGAAATTTTGAGTACCTTTGCAGATATAATTGGCGGATCTTACCGTGAATAACATAAAGGATTAATCTAACTCTTTAAATAATAAGGAAATATGAATCTATTGCTGGAGATAGGCAATGGTGTGCTCTCAATTACGGCCATGCTCACAGGTATCGGCTTGGTATTTGCTGCGCTCCTGATAGCCCGATTAATTTCTCCGAGATCTTTCTCTGTCAAGAAGTCAGAGCCATACGAATGCGGTATCCCGACCAGAGGTGAATCGATGATTCAGTTCAAGGCCGGGTATTATATTTTTGCTATTCTCTTTCTGATTTTTGATGTGGAGACTGTGTTCCTTTATCCTTGGTCGGTTGTGATGCGCGGCCTTGGTCCGCAGGGAATACTGTGTATTGCAATATTTATGTTTGTGCTGATTTTAGGCCTTGCCTACGCATGGCGGAAAGGAGCTCTTAAATGGGAATAGACAAGATTAAAAGTATGACGCGTGAGGACTTCAAGGATAACGAGTATATTGACAAGCTCGTTGAAGAACTCAACGCCACAGGTGCTAATGTAATGGTTGGAAAGATGGACGACCTCATCAACTGGGGACGTGCCAATTCTTTGTGGCCTCTGTGTTTCGGAACATCATGCTGTGCTATCGAATTTATGAGCCTTGGAGCTGCACGTTATGATATGGCACGCTTTGGCTTCGAGGTGGCGCGAAATTCCCCCCGTCAGGCCGATTATATAATGGTTCAGGGAACAATCGTGCATCGTATGGCTCCCGTTATGCGTCGTCTTTATGAACAGGTGGCGGAGCCTAAATATGTAATTGCCTGTGGAGGCTGTGCTGTTTCCGGCGGTCCTTTTAAAAAGAGCTATTGCGTGGTGAATGGTGTGGATGAAATTCTTCCTGTGGATGTATATATCCCCGGTTGTCCTCCGCGTCCGGAAGCGATGTTCTATGGCCTGATGCAGCTTCAACGCAAAATCAAGGTGGAGAGATTTTTCGGTGGTGCAAACCGCAAGGAGAAAATTGAGGAATTCTTTAAAGAGCATCCCGAGGAGAAAGGTCATATCGGTTAAGCTATAAGGTGGACCATACTTAACATTGAACTGTAACATGAGCGATATAAAAGAGAAAATCAGCAAGGTGTGCCCTTCGGCCACTTTTGAAGAAGGAGACACTCTTCTTGTGAACGTGCCCGAAAAAGATTGGTACGATTTTGCTAAAAAACTCAAAGAGGATAAGAGTCTGGATTTTGATGTCCTTTCTGCAGTGGTCGGAATGGATTGGAAGGAGACTGTAGGAGTGATCTATTACTTCACTTCCACTTCTCATAATTGGGAGGTGATATCCGTTAAGGTTGTCTGCGAAAACCGCGGTGATGCGTATATCCATAGCGTTAGCGATTTGTGGAAGGTGGCTAATTTCCAGGAGCGTGAGGTTTACGACCTGTTGGGAATAAAGTTTATCAATCATCCCGATATGCGTCGATTCTTCTTGCGTAATGATTGGGTTGGACATCCTCTCCGCAAGGATTATGATGCAGATCCCAAAATCAATCCCATTCGTCTTGATGATGAGATTAATGAGGATGACACTAAGATGTATATCGAAGAGGGAGGCAAGATTGTTGAAAAACCTTGCAAGGTATTTAAAGATGACGATTATGTAGTAAACATCGGCCCTCAGCACCCTTCTACACATGGAGTGATGCGTTTCCGCACCGCTGTTGACGGTGAGGAAGTAAAGAAGGTGGATGTGGTGTCGGGTTATATTCACCGTGGCATCGAAAAGCTTAGTGAAGATCTCACTTACCCGCAGATTCTGCATTTCACCGACCGTATGGATTACATGTCGGCTCATCAGAACCGTCATTGTCTCT
>CAZXGU010000019.1:0-26788 GCA_964640375.1 uncultured Sangeribacter sp.
AATACAAGCTAACGCTTTTTATTTTTATATGTCTTTTATTGACTATGTTACATAGGCTACAGTCGGTTTAATTGTTCGACCACAAATTTAGCAAAATTTCTTCATATTTTTACACTAAAAATTAAAAGAATTTTCTCTTTAGAAAACCATTGACTTTTAGCTTTCCTTTACTCTACAACGAAGAGAAAAATTTGCGTTTCTCTTTGTTAGAACAAAGATCACTATTTCGACAGGATTTTATTATATAAAAGAAGATTGAATTTTCAAATTATCCGCTATATACTCAACGTAGGCTTCCTCATCCCCTACTTCGCGCAAAATGTCTTTCACAGATATGGCACGATCGCGCTGAGTGTTTGTCCATGCCAACCCATGAGAAAACTCGGTCAATTGCTGAAAAGTCTTATCCTTACATAAATCGATAGCATAATCAAGACACTTCACATCCGAACCAGATAATTCGTCCATATCAGGGTCTTTAATCGCGCGAATGATATAACGATTCTCGAAGGTCATCTCCTCTCTCAACAAATCAATATCGGGGCTGTTGGAAAAGAAACTGTCGCCTCTTAAAGCCTTTAGGATATCATCAATGTTAGAAGGAACCGGGCCAAATTGCATTGCAATATATTTATCCCCGGTAATACTCCTTCCATATTCCGATAAGTGTTTCTGATCGGCAAAGTATAATATCTTGCAAAGTTTGTGCATATCGGTGTGCCCACCTAATCTTTTAAGCGCATACAATAGTGAATTAATCGCTTTGTCATATTTGAACAGCTTATTCATGCTAACATATCTTGATTATTATATACCGATACAAATTTACTAATTTTTCTCGACATTCCCTCAACAATCTTCTTATAGAGCCATTATATTAACAGAAAGAATATAATTCATTGAAAAAATGCTTATTTTAATAGCTGAATCGAAGACTATGACGGCTTGCGACCGAGTCGTCACGAGGGAAGAATTTTCTGAACATAGACCATTGTTTGATGCTTTGGCCAATAACATCATGGCCGGGCTGCAGGATAAATCGGTTGAGGAGATTGCTACCGTTGTGGGAATCTCTCAATCATTGGCTCGCCAAATGAAAACCATGGTCTATGAGTTTCCCAATAAGGCGTTGGGGGAAGAAGCTATCAAGGCTTATACAGGAGTCGTGTTTAAGGCTCTGGACTTTGACTCCCTTTCGGCTTCGGCCAAAAAGAATTGCCATAGAGATGTGAAGATTATATCCTCCCTCTACGGGTGGCTCAATGCAGGGGATATAATAAAAGCATATCGAACGGAATTTAAATCCGAGATTGCCCCTTTGTCGGCTCCACTCTGGAAATATTACCGCCAGCATGTCACCATCGAATTGGGCAAACAGCTTCGCGACGCGGGCCAAACAGAGATACTGAATCTTCTTCCCGGCGATGCGGCCAAATGTATCGATTGGAAAACCATCAAGCGCTTCGCCAAAGTATATAAGGCCGATTTTGTGGAGATTTCTGAGGCCGGCGAAAAAACACCGAATGCCGGCAAACTGAAGAAACTCCGTGGCGAACTTCTCCGCGACATCTTAGAAAGCGGTATAACTCGAATTGCCGATATCAAAGACCTTGAGGGGAACAACTATATCTTTGAAGGCACCCCTGTCTATCCCGACCACCTCCGCTTCACAACCGACGGCGATGGGGCTTCTCGTTCATTATGACGGCTCCGCCGTAGAGGGCCAAGAGGAGGGTCTTGACCACATAGGCTATGGCCGTGGAGAAGAAAAGATCGGCAAGGAGTCCGGCGCCATAAAGAGCGGCTGCAAAAAGGAAATAGGCTCCCATTCTTTTGAGATGATAATTGATGGGATAATATTTGCGCCCTAAGAAATAAGAAACAACCATCACCGCAAAATAACTTATCAAGGCGGCCCACGCCGAACCCATATATCCGCCCGGAATGCCTATGGCCTTCACAAGCCAGATATTGAACACCAACATCAGCACGAAGCAAAGAAGCGACATATACATCCCCCACTCGGTGCGGTCGGTCAGTTTATACCATAACGAAAGATTGAAGAAAACTCCGAAACACAATTCAGCAAGCATCAAAACCGGCACCACCTGAAGCCCTTCCCAATAACCCGGAGAAATGAAATGCTTCAAGAGAGGGAGATAATACATCACGCCCAAATAAATGAAGAAGCCGAAGATTACGAAGAATTTCATCGCATCGCTATATGCCTGTTTCTTGCTCTCCCCTTCCCCTTTTGCCTGAGAAAAGATGAAGGGTTCGTAGGCATAGCGGAAAGCCTGGGTGAACATCACCATCACAATCGCTATCTTCATATTGGCGGCATAGATACCCACCATTGCATCGGCTGCCTCCTTGTCGCCCGGGAAGATATAGGGAATCACCATCTGACCCATATTCTGGCTCAACACTCCGGCTATCCCAAGGATAAGGAGCGGCCAGCTATAACGGAGCATCTGCTTAAGCAACGAGCCGTCAAACTTATAATCCCTTCCGATAAGCTCCGGAAGGAGAGCGAGAAGCACACAAACCGTGGAGAGTATATTGGCCACAAATATCCAGCCAATACCGAAACCGGCACCTCCCATCGGTTCGTAAAACCATTTTATTATGCCGGGGCAATGTTTCATCAGAGCCGGACAACCAAGAAGGAAGAAAAGGTTAAGTCCGATGTTAAGCCCCACGTTCATCAGCTTTATCCCTGCAAATCGCAACGCCTTCTTCTTATATCGCAGATAGGCAAAGGGGAGATTGGTGAAAGCATCAATGGCAACAGTGGTGCCGAGAATCCACACATAAGAGGGATGAAGCGATGTCTTTAACGCAGCAGATATAGGCGACAGAAACACGCTCAGCAGAACTATGAATAGCAGCGAGGTAGAACCCACGGAGATGAGCGAAGTGGTATAAACTTTCTCAGGGTCTTTCTCCTTATTGGCATAACGGAAAAAACCCGTCTCCATGCCATAATTAAGAATCACGAGCATCACCGCCGTGAAGCTGTAGAGAAAGCTCACAATGCCATATTCCTCGGCGGCGAAAAGATATGTATAAAGAGGCACAAGACACCAGTTGAGAAAACGCCCAACAATACTGCTGAGCCCATAAACAGCTGTCTCTTTTGCCAAAGATTTTATTCCTGCCATCTAATTTTAATTTCTATCGTTTTTCCCATTCCCAAATCCCCACTCTCGCGAAGCCGTTCTCGCCAGGGCTCTGCCCGTTTCCCCCTTATTCCTCATCAAAGAGAGAGCCTTGCTGAGGCTTCTGAATGCGGCCCAAATGTCGATAGGCCAACTCCGTCACCTCGCGTCCGCGAGGGGTCCGCTTTAGAAATCCCTCTTTAATCAAGAAGGGTTCATACACCTCCTCTATCGTACCGGCATCTTCACCTATAGCTGTGGCAATTGTGGTCAGTCCGACAGGTCCACCCTTGAATTTATCTATTATAGTGCTCAGGATTCTATTGTCTATTTCATCGAGGCCATAGCGGTCGATATTGAGAGCTTCGAGAGCATGGCGAGCAATCTTGAGATCAATCTTTCCGCTTCCCCTCACCATAGCGAAATCCCTCACACGCCGCAGTAGGGCATTGGCCACGCGAGGAGTGCCACGGCTGCGCAGTGCCACTTCCAAAGCCGCCTCTTCATCTATACCGATTTTCAACAGACCGGCCGATCGCTTCACGATCCCTTTGAGGGTCTCGTGGTCGTAATATTCCAAATGGCAATTGATACCGAAACGCGCCCGGAGAGGTGCTGTCAGAGCGCCGCTGCGTGTTGTGGCGCCGATAAGGGTGAAAGGGGCCAATGTGAGCTGAACGCTTTTGGCTCCCGGGCCTTTATCGAGGAGGATATCTATGCGATAATCCTCCATGGCAGAATAGAGATATTCCTCCACCACGGGATGCAACCGATGAATTTCGTCGATAAAAAGCACATCATGATCCTCCAGACTCATAAGAATGCCGGCCAAATCGCCGGGCTTGTCGAGCACCGGACCCGAAGTCACCTTAAAGCCTACTCCGAGTTCATTAGCCACGATGTTTGAAAGTGTGGTCTTCCCCAATCCCGGAGGGCCATGAAGCAAGGTGTGGTCGAGGGCCTCACCGCGAAGACGGGCGGCCTGAACAAAGACACGGAGGTTTTCGATGATCTTCTCCTGGCCGTTGAAATCATCGAATGCCAACGGACGCAGAGCCTTCTCCACATCCTTTTCAAAATTACGAGGCCTTTCCTGACCCTCCCTTATATCGAAATCTTCCTCCATGGAATCCTGAATCCTATATTATTTGCTTTAGAATTGCAAAGATAACTATTTCGCGTCAAAATCTCATCAATCTCTCCCCCCTTTTAATCGTTTTTTTAATTCCTCATCTCTATTTTTTTGGCAGAAACGAGAAGAAGTGATTGCCAGAAACGAGAAGAAGTGTGACCAGAATAGCTCTGACCACACTTCAACTCAAATAATAAACCAATCTCTTTTACCTTCCGGTTTTTACCATCCCGGTTCTATTTCATAGCGGACAAATCGCTTATTTCATCACGATTTTCTCGCTTTGGTTTCCTACAACGCGGATATAAATCTCGCCTGCCTTGGGATTTGCCACGCGGATGCCCTGGAGTGAGAAGTAAACCGGAGTAGCTGTGGGATTCTCAACGTTGATCTGAGATATGCCGGTTCCCAAGTTCTCTTCTTCCTCTTTGGGAGAAAGGTAAGAGAGGACGTTGCGAGTGAGGCCTTCAAGGTTGGCCTGATGGAGATTCACGCCATTGTTTCTGCATGACCATTCGCAAGCGGCAAGACCGTTGGCAATGATTGTGCCTTTGCGTTTCTCTATTCTATCCTTGGAGATAGCTCTCTTGGCATCATTCTTAGCGGGGAGGAATTCCACGATACCGGCACTCAACTGACCCCCACTGTGACCCCAGGTTCCGAGCACACGTGCATTGTGGTTGGTGCAGAAGCTGTCATGGCCGTTGCAACGATTAAGATCCCACATGCAGTTATGGTCTTCGCGGTGGAGTCCGGCGCCATTCTCCAGGAGATTAATCACTGTTCCATATCCTGCGTCAATTGTAGGAAGTCCATGGAAAATGGGGTGAGTCAAATTGCTCTCATTGAAAGGAGTGATGTTCACTTGCCATGCATCATTGCCTACACCGCCTTCGCCGGCACTGTATATGTTTACACCATGGTTGGTGCGTCCCATAGCTTCTACAAGCTGAGTGGCGTGAGTGGAGAGGTAAAGGTTACCACCATCGGCCAGATATGCGTTGAGACGGTCGTAAGTGGCCTGCTGATTGAAAGGAGCGGGAAGGTTTGTCCAACCCTGAGCTATACCCAAGCGGTCGATATGAATCCAGATGCAATCGAAATCACCTGCCTGAACTTTGTCGATGTCGTTGGCATAGAGAATTTCTCCGTCGGGGAATTCATTAGTGAAGAACTCTACTGCTGCCTTCTCATCATCGCTTCCGGCCTGGAGAGCGGCATTGTCGGGATAAGCAACCCACATTGCAACCTTTCCTGTAGTCTCGGGAACTTCCGGATCTTCGGGCACGATGATGTCGGGATCATCCTCCGGACGGTCGTTCATGATGTAAGCATCGAGAGAAACAAGAGTTGTTTCGCCATCAGAGAATACTTCCACTACAGAAGCGTCGCTGTCGGTGGGGAAGATTCTCACTGAAGAGGCATAACGGTCGTTAACGAAGATATCCATGATTGAATGGTCCACAAAGAGGTGAAGTTTCATCTCTTCTCCCTTGGCAGGCACTTTCTCAAGGATAGCGCTGAAACGGTTGGGATTGCCCTCATCCTGATTGTAACGGGCCACGCTTCCGAAATCAACCGACAACTCATGGTTGGCAGGATTATAGGTCACTTTGGCAGTCTTGCCTTCAACGTCCTTATATATTTCGAAACCGAAAGCGGCATCGCCAACTTCAAAAGTTGCCTCCACTTCCACCTCTCTACCGCGGACGGGAGAAAGATTCATAGCGCCTTCAAGAGTCATGGGCTCGTCGATATGGAGCTGACGGTCTTCTTCAGCAGCGCGGAGCTCAGAGAGACCGGAATAAGGCTTCTGCAACAGATCGCCATTCTCATCAAGACTCCATTCGCGCGGAAGGGAATAAAGGTGGGCATAACCATGTTCGAGGTTATAGTGAGTCGGAAGTTTATCAGCCACGATACCGAGGGCGATCACCTTTCCATTCTCATCTTTATAGGGAGAGGGCGACATCAAGCCGAAACCTTTCTCTGCAAGGACATCCACCTGCTTGGGATTTTGGAACCCTGCATCGGGAATGAAGCGACCGTTCTCGATGCGGCCGGTGCGATAGTTGCAAGTAACGCCGCGTGAACTTCCCAGAGGTGTGGTGGTCATAATCCAGCGGTCGCCAAACTGAACCACGTTGGGCATTTCGGCAAATTCGCCGTCTGTGCCGCGGTCAGGGCTCTCATAGAAATAGCCGTCGTTTACCCAGTTGCCATTATCATACTTGTAAAGGTGGCAAGCAGCCTTTCCATCTTTCGAGCCGCCGATAATGAAATATTTCTGGCCTCCTTGGGTGAAGAAATATGTATCGCGGAAATGGCTATTGTTTGTCTGCTCTATAGTGGCGTAAGGATTGCGAGTATCCTTTTCCCAAGTGCGAAGGTTGTCGTCTTTTGAATATGCAATAGCTGCATAAGGCTCTGCATAGTTAACGCCGGTGTAAAGGATAGTCGGCTTGCCGCCGTTGATATCCGGATCAGTGAATACGCAACCACTCCAGCATCCCTTGATGTCATAGTTTTCGCCAGGAGCAAGAACGGGAGTGTCGTCAGTCCAGTTAATAAGGTCGGTGCTGACAAGGTGTCCCCAGTGCTGATGGCTCATGATAGGAGCCGAACCTGTCTTTTGATAGAACACATGGTATTTACCATTATATTTGATAAGACCGTGAGTCTCGTTAGTCCAGTTCTGCATCGGCATTCCATGGAAGCGGGGACGCATGATATCATTGCCATAGCGTTTATCCTTACTGAAATTAAGGTTTGCATAGCTCCCTACATAATCAGAAACAGGATCCACCGAACCTGTGAGACGTATATGGTCGATTGCGCCATTGAAACCGCCGAGGCGAGCACCAAAAGCCTCATCTCCTCTTCTATCCCATGCGATATGGAATTCACCCTTTACAACCATGTTGCCCGAAGCGGCAGCCTGGCCAACAAGCTCTCCATTTTTATAGAGTTTCACTGTGGAGCCATCGTAAGTGGCCGACAATGTATCCCATTCCCAGAGAGGGAGGATACCGTTGGCGTTGACCTCTACTAATTGGCCACCGATATATGCGCGGAAAGAATATTTTCCTGTCCTGCCTAAATAGTAACCATAACCGGTTTTTGCGCCCTCATCAAGACAGGTCACGATAGGAATCTGCTCGTCGGTAGGCTGTTCGTGATGGATGATGGGATAGGTGTCTATGGCAATACGCAAGGTTGACGTCATCTTATTGCTGTTGAGCACTTCGCCAAGGTTGGCAGTAGCCCAGGAGGTGTAACCGTCAGTGCGCCATGCGTCGCCATCGATACCCTTAATCGACATGGGGGCGAATTGTCCTTCGATATTCACTTTTGCGCCCGAAACAGATTCTGTGATCTGACCATTGGATATGGTCATCGGGAAATACAACTTCGAGTTGTCGGAGGAAGTTGCCGATATTGTCATTGGAGCCATGAACATGGCTCCAATGAACATTTTAGAAACTAAAGAGTTTTTCATTATTTATAATTCCTAACTTTCTCTACTCTTTTCTTATTTGATCACCTTCTTTACCACCTTAGCACCCTGCTTAACGATGTAGAGACCGGCAACTGCATTCTCAGCGTTTACGCGAACACCGCTAAGAGTGTAGTATTCCACAGGAGCATTCACTTCTTCTGCAGCATCCACACTGTTGATACCGGTTGAAGTAGCTTTGGAAGCAAGATAGTTAAGAGTATTAGTGGTGAGTTTCTCAAGATTTGCGTGATAAGCATTGCCGCCGTTGCGGGGAGCCCATTCGCAAGCTGCGAGACCGTTGGCAATCACTGTGCCCTTGCTGTCCTCAGGTTTGAACTCAACGATACCTGCTACACAGTAGTCCTGAACATGACCCCATGTGCCAAGAACGTCAGCGTTGAAGTCTTTCTCGAATTTTTCAGTAGTGTTCTTGCCTTCAGAAGCATATTGATAAGCATTGAGGTCCCACATACAGTTGTGGTCTTCGCGCCACATTTCTGTGCCGTCGCCTGTTCCTTCCATAGGATAGGTGGCAGAAACGAAGTTGGCATACTCATGACCTGCGGGAAGAGTTTCGAGTCCTGCATAGATGGGATGGTCAGTGTGGTCATACACCTGAGAAGCGTCAAATTCGCGACCTTCTTCATTGGGGAAGAGAGGAGCATGGTTCAAAGCGCCGATAATTGCCTGAATGGTCCATACATCTGTTCCGTTGCCGCCATCACCTGAGCCGAAGATCTTGGGTGCATATTCATTGGGGATACGGCCGATTGAAGGAGTGAGCTGGGTAGCCATTTTGCTGAGATAGATGTTTCCACCCTCATTGAGATAGCTTTTGAGGGCATCTGCCAAGTCGGCAGAACCGTATCCATCAGGAAGGTTCTCAGCGCCCATGCCGATGCCGCAACGGTCAACATGCACCCATACTGCATCATAGTCGGCTGCTTTGAGCTTGGCAGCGTCGGCAACTGTCACCAATTCGCCATTAGTGAAATTCTTCACGAAATATTGTGCTGCGGCTTTCTCCTGTGCTGTCAAAGCATCTGTATCGGCTGAAGCCACTACCATTGCGATTTTTCCTGCAAATGCGCTTGTTGAGATCAAGCATGCTGCTGCGAGGGCAGCAAATGTTGTAAATTTTTTCATGTTGGGTAAATTTGTAAAAAAATTAAATAGATTCGCTTTTCACTTTTTTCATCACTTTTTTGCTTGCTTGCTTTTTAGGCGAGCTAAAAGCGATGTCGCAAAATTATAGCCATTTGATGGCAAATATTATAAAAAAATAAGCATCTGCTATCAAATTTCGGGGTAATCCCCCAATTTGATAGCAGATGCAACAAATTTTATACAAATTCCTTCCTAATTATTTTTAAAAGGAAAATTTATTTCTTAAGATAAATCCGAGGCCTTTTTATTTTATCAACGGCCGAATGATTTTCCCTTTCACGAAAATCAGTTGACGCTTATCAGAGGCATTTGAGCGGATTCTCACTATCTTTTTGAACTCCCCCGGCATCCGTCCTCTTCCCGAAAATATAATCTTGATTTCTCCTCCTTCGCCAGGCAATATCTCTTCGCGGGGATAATCGGCCACGGTGCAGCCACAATCTGTCGATATCCGCTCAATCTCAAGCGGTGAATCTCCATCGTTGATAAATGTGACTATCTGTTCGCGACTCTCTTCAGCGGTGAGTTCGCCCATATCAACTTCATCGGTGGAAAGGGTGAGCCGAGCTTGAGCCGAGGCTAACATCGGCATAAGGGTCAATATAGCCAAAAGGGCTATCCTACCATACTTATTTATTATTATATTTTGCTTCATATCAGATATTTAAATATTATGATTTAGGATTCACACTTTATCCGGAACCCACACCTCCGGATATTCATAAAGGGTCATCTCACGACGACCCTCCACAAAATTACTTAACTTAACTCAAAAAAAGATTTATATAGAAATTTTTTCGCTTTTTGCTTTAATTATTAATTTTTCGACCCTCTGAGCGAGGGCTCAGAGGGTCGAAGGGATTAGATCATTATTCTGCGGTATAGTCGGTCGTTGCCTGCCACGGCTTCGATGATATATACTCCTTTTGTCAGAGTGAACTGCGCTCGTCCGCTGTCGGTGCTGATCTCTTCCAGGGTTCGACCGCTGTAATCAAACACCTTCACATTCAGAGTCTCAGTCGGAGCAGTCACGGTCACCTCTTCTCCTCTCACAGAAACGGATATTGCATTGTCGGCAACCTCTTCCGTAATACCTGCGGTGAGGAATAGTCGGCCGGCCGATTTCCCTGTCACGGTGTGTTCCAACCCGTCGGCGAGGGGAATGGTTTCTCCGGTGACTGCGTCGTAGAGAACAAGGTTTTCTACCAAATCCCCGTAGTCATCATCTTCAATTGAGAATCTGAGTACGGTTTCCTCTTCGGGAAGAGCTATCACACCGAGCTCTACATTGCGAACTGCATCAAGACTATTCACGGCCAAGGCCTTGCCGTCGCCAACAGTATAGACTGTGGCTCCGATTTCAAGATCTGTATTGTCTATGACAGCCATATCTTCTGCTGCATCGTAAGCCACACTTGCATTCTCCTTAACAGCTACGAGAGCCGAAGTGGAAAGACGACCATTGGTTATAGCCTCGATTCGGATGGCAGGAGCTGTCGGCTGAGCTGAACGGGTTGCAACCTTAAGTGGCGTTGACGTTGCTACAAACGAACCTTCACTCATCATGCTCTCGTTATATTTCAATGTCAAAGTATTGGTCGAGCCTGTTCCTGCCTCTCCCTTAGCTTTTACGAAGAAGCCTTGCATCGGAGCCACCAAGCCTTCTGCGTCTCCAACAAAACCTTCACTTTCGGCATCAAACACGGCTGCTTTCTGCGAACCGGAAGTGATGAGCCAATATTTCTGCTCAATCTTATCGCTGTTTTCTTCAAGGAATTTCTTCATGTTAAGATGAGTCATGAAGGGATTTCCAACAAGGAAATATTCCTTTCCTGCGGTTGTGGCGGTGATTGTTCCTTCTCCACCATTGAGGCGATAATGATCGGCGCGACTTATGGTCTTACCGTTAGAGCCTTCTTTATCGTCCTGACCATAGTAGAGGTATTCAGTGTCGGCTTTTGGCAATCGGAAGAGCACTTTCGAAGGAGCATTGGCAACCCGTGACACATCGGCTTTTATTGAGAAACCTGTTCCGGCGCCATAGCTTTCCTGAACATCGTTATAAACATGACTCCAATTAGCTTTCACAACAGCTGTGGTAGTTGTGCCGTCGGAAAGAACAGTCTGAGCCGAACCCTTGTCCCAACCGCGCTGGAACACTGCCGGACTGAAGCGGTCGTTGAGCGTGGTGCTGAATTCAATTGGCTGGAACAACTCCGTTTCCTGACGAGCACCGGCTTTGGGGAGATAGAACTCACCGGCGTAAGCAGTCTTGAAAGGCATTGCCAAAGTGTACCATCTCGCGGGGTCAATCTCCATATCCACCCACGCCCTACCGTAGTTGAGATGCTGCTGGTTCATGATTGCAGAATTGGGCATGAAATGAATCTCGCCGCAATCGTTGGCATACCATGCACGGCATTTCACATTTTCATCAGCAGTGGAGATATAGGCAACCATATCATATTGGATATTATCCGTAGGCTCTCCTATTCCTTCCGGTTTCTCTGAACCCTCGGAAGCCACGGAGGGAGCGGCTGTCCATTGATCTAACACGCCTGCTGGAAGGTCGGCAAAACCAGTCAAGGTTGTCTGTTCCGAACCATAAAGGTAAGGGAAAACGGGAGATGCCGTAACATCGCTCGGGATGATAACCTTCGTAAAGCTTGCAGGCGCGAAGGCCGGGGCGTTTTTATTTGAGCCATCGTCCACAAGATCGTTAAGACGCGCTTTTGTGTCGGCATCCGTTAAATCGGCATAAAGTTCATCTGATGTGACACGTCGCCAGTTGGAATCATTATTCCAGTTGCGGTTCAGTGTGCCTTCCTCCTCGGAGTTATCCTCAGAAGCGTCTGAACTCGGACTCCACACCAAATATTCAGGCACAACTTTTATTGTGAAGTAATTCTCTCCTTGACAAGTATGAGCCTCTGCAACCGTCTCCGGCACTATCTCGGCATAGCTGTAACGGAATGTGTATTCATATCCTTCACGGAATGTAAAGGAATCATAAAACACCACAGACAACTTGTTGTCGCTTCCTTCAGTTGTGCCCGCATCCATTCTGCGGATTTCACCGGCAATTATCTCCTCCTCATCAAGGTAGCTGGTTCCGGTGGCCTCAGATTCGATGGTCTTATATGCTTTCTTATATGCATAGTCGGGGTCGTTGGTGCTTTCAAGCACAATATAATCGGAAGTCCCCTGCAATGACGTAACGCCCGTGTTGACGCCCGACACCTCAACCTTTCTCAATGGAATGACAAGACTCTTCACTGTCTCATCTTTACCGGGAAGGTTGTCCTCATCGAGTGAAACCGATTTTAGTTGGCTCAACCCGATACGCAATGGCACATCTGAAATATCGTCGGGATACTCAACTCCATTTGCGAGGCCATGGAGCAATACCGGTGATTTCTCATCAACTGTGACGTTCACTTCCGTAGGAGTGGTGCACACCACTTTATCCGACCCATCATTCTGGTAAGGAATAGGAATTGCAACTACTGTCCCCTTCTTCTTGCCGTCGGTCCCTTCAGTGAGCGAAGGGAATCTATATTCGTTTTTACCGAATATCATTTTTCCCGCCTCCTCCATCTCTACAAGGTAGGAACGCATCGCTGTTGTAAAGATTTCGGAACATTCGCTTTCTGAAATGTCTGACGGACTCACTACATCAGAATGGATCTCCCGGAAATAACTTAGAGCTTTATAAAGGGTCAGACTCCCCTTCTTTGCATTATTAAACTCCACACGGCTCCCGATATACCAGTCGCACGCTGCCTGAACATGAGTTTTAGTCTCTCCATTTTCTAGGGAAGTCAGGTCGAGGGAGATCTTAGGATTTTCGTTCTTGCAGACAACAATCGGTCCGGTCTGAGGCACAACCTGACCATCCACGCGGATAGGATTCTGCCCGGCAACAACAAACTCAGTATCAGCCTTGGAGCAAGGATCAGTGATGTCAAAATATTTCCAGCCCAATTCTTCAGTCACCTCATCGGCCGGTGCTATATGGAATGCAATGTCGTATCTATTGCCTGCGCCAAAATTCTCATCATCGATTTTTACCTTGAAGGCAAACATACGGTTATTTCTCTCATCGCGGTAGGTGCCGACCTTGTTTTCCTCAGTTATCGTGGAGTAAAGAGGATTGGAATCATAGTGCGTGCTAAGAGAAAGCTCGCTACCACGATTCAGAACCACTCCTTCAGTTCCGAATGCTTCTTCACCACGGTCCACCGTGTTGTCGTTGGGCAGGGAATTATATACTTCCCAGAACTTGTTATGGTCGATAACAACATAGTCGATACGCAGATTTTGGGCGCTTTCTTTATCCGGAGATTCGGAGATATCGAGTGAACGGAGAGTCTCGGAATAAGGCGCTGTCACCTTTACCACATTATCGTTCTTAACATCAAGATCCATACACTTCGCCATCTCCTGCTCCACAGTTACAACCGGAGTCACAATATAGAGCGATATCTCATCAATTGCATAGTCGGCTCCATCGGAACTCTTACAGTTGTTTTCTATATCAATCTCGTAATGATCCACTTGATGCGACGTATATGGCAAGTTTTCCATATCAGGCTGAATGGAATAGAATATCTTATACCATGTTCCATCCTCGTTTCCATTGGGCACATAGCCGGTAACGTAGGAATGAATGGGAATACGCTGGCCGGTATTCTTCATCACTGCCACAAGATTGAAAACAAGATTGGCTGATTCCGGCTGATTTGAAAATTCGCACACCCATGCCGACACATTGATAGTGCTTCCTTTGCAGAGCATACCGGCATTCAGCGTTACTATCACACCGGGGTCGTTGGCACCGTTTACATAAAGGAAATAGCCGTTCTGAACATCTTGGTTTCCTTCCTCATCCTTATATGTATCTAAATTTGATGTTTTCCACCATAACAGGTCGCCTACTCCTCCTTGGGATGTACGTTTACCCTCTTTATAGAATCTTGAATAATAAGGAACCATCGAGCTGTGGTTGGCAACACGATATAAATTGTAGTTATGGTCTTCCGAGAAAGAGAAACCATAGTTTGACTTTTCCCATGACGACGGCCATTTATATCGGTAATAATTTGTCTCTCCCTCCTTGTCTCCTACAAATTCATTATATGTTTTATAATAATCTTTTGAACCTTGAAAATACTTATCCTTTCCAAGCTTCTCAAGTTCGCGGTAATAATCAAAGTCGATCTTATCTTTTGGAGCCCCATATCTCTTTATTAGTTCCTCTTCACGGGCAAATTCATATTTTTTATCATTGTATAATGAATTTGCATCAATAAGAAGAGCCTGCGGATTCGAGCTTGTCTCGTTATCCACAAAATCTATCTCATATTTAGCAAGCACAAGATAATTGCCCTTTTCTAATTCTATCGGTCGGGGGACATTATTTCCTATAATTTCTTCAGCAATTATCTCGACTGTATATTTACCGCTAAGATTAGGCTGGCTCTTCAGGAAGCGGGCAAATTTTATATCATAATCTATTCCACCATCCCCTTTGCGGAAAGCGCCGCCATCAGCAGTGCTGTATCTTTGACCTTCAAGATCGCGTGAGCCAAGTGCATTGACCAACGGGCTTTCCGGCCCTAAGCCAGTCATGAAGTCATCCTGATAAAAATAGAATGTATTTGTGCTTTCAAAAGGATAATCCTGATGCCCTGGCATACCGTGATTGTGGAAAAAAGTCTCCTCTCCATTCGGGCCGGTCACCCTGATACCCATTGACTGCACACGGCTGTAGCTTCCTTTTGCATCACGGTAGTAAAAATTGGAGGGAACCGATTTCCACCATCCATCCTTATCTCTTACGGGACGCGGTGCTCCTCCATCGAGTCCAATCTGAAACTCGGTGTTGGCGCGTGCCGTAACACGGCGGGTATTGTCGCGGATATAATCATCATTATGGTCAACTAAATAATCAGCAAATGTCTTGCCGTCGCGGATGCGGAAAAGATGACGGAATACAATCGGCGGCTCTATGATAGTATTTCCCTTGATATTCCTGTTTTTATGGAATGCCTGACTGAAGTCGGCGGCTATCACAAATTCACTCACATCGTTCTGAAGATCCGATTTTGCCTCATCTATATCCCTGAAGGGAAGCAAATAGGGATCCTCTGTATTCTCCCCTACTCCTTTTACAGGATCTAAGGGATAATAGAATGTGGCGAACATACCGTAGTTCTGGCTGTTCAATCCGGCAATTTCGTTGCCTCTTTCCGACAAAAGATAACATCCATAGAAACCATGGTTTTTGGTGATGCATATATTGCGCGGATCCACCAGGAAGTCGAGAAGATCTGTCTTATTTCCACGACCATCGTCAATGGTGAGGCGTTTACCGGTGCGGTAATCATACCAATGTGAGAAATTCACTTCATATTTCTCATATTGTTTGGCCGCGGGCATTTTATAGTTGGGATAGAGCGTGACAGGGTCGCCCGGCATGGCATATATGATATGCTCCATCACATGCGTGGCCTGACGGGCCGGATTGTCCGGACTGGTAGAGGCATCAAAATCCGCATCTTTCGTAATCAGGCTCATATCCGGGAGCTTATAACCCAATTTTTTAAGCTCCGCTTCCTTGTCTTGATCATGTTTCCACTTGCCGGTTGCCAAATCCCAGTCTTCACTCCAATTTGCCCAATTAAATATTCTTTTATAATAGGCAGTCATCAAGTCTGCTGTGGCCTTGGAGAAAGCCTCGTTATTTATATCACCATTTTCAACTGCCGGCTGGTTGGCCGGTACAGTTTCATCGGCTGAGCTGGTGCGGTTATCCGGATCCAGCCACCCCATGGTTGTTTTAAAATCATAATCCTCATATTTATCAAGATAGTCACTCTCATGGTGGAAAGTGTCGATCATTCTTAGCTGCTGATCCTCTCCATTCTGCGGATTGAGAATGAGAGGAAGTTTATCCCCTCTCTCAAGCTGAAAAGCCTGAAACTCCGTCAAACCCATGGAGGCATTTCCATCCGCATCATAGTTCCGGCTGTTGTTGTCGAGACATACAAAGCGGAGTCGCTTATAATTCTTTTTTATCTGGAAACGTGCTGAATATTCTCTGGTGGATAATCCTCGATAAAGGAAACGGAGATTGGCAACTTCCTCCCAATCATCACCACTATCATTGAGCGAACCCATTACCCTGAATAGAGTAGGCTGACGCATCATACAGTTATGGCAACGCTGAAGGGCTACCACATAATCCTTTGTGAGATCAAGAGTTAAAGGATGTGCTGTATTTCCAATCTGAATATACTGTGCACCCTCGACGAAAGTGGTGCGGCTATGATTCTCTATATTATCTTCATCGAATGTATGATATTTGGAACCATCCCCACAACGACCGTCAAGAAGATTGGTAACACCATGAGATGGTTCATCAATCGACTTCGTTGCCGAGATATTTTCTTTAGTCGCAAGCCTTATCACCTCAGCCGATACCGAACCGGTCATCAGCAAGACCGACGACAGGAAGGCTATCCACTTTATATTTTTACGTAAATTCAATTTCTGTTTCATGGATTTCTATTATTTGCAGATGAAATGAATTTTGCGTTTGAAAGTCTCTTTAGTAATGAAATTGCCTGAAGCATCTTTATCTGTCACTGTCACTTCAACAGTTACAACTGATTTTGCATCTTTTGCCAAACCGGTTGCTATTTCGCCGGTGATCTCGCCTGAAGATGACACTGTGGGCTGAATGCGGAAGAATGACGTGTTGGAAATGCCGCCTGTGGCCGGGATAGTCATAGTGACATCTTTGTTGGGCACAATGCTGCCGTCGGTTTTATTCACAACCGTCGGAGTGATGCTAAACCAGCCTCCTGTTGCGAAAGTGACATAATATTCATCATCCTTATCCACCCAGCTTACAGGAGGATAGCCACCGATAGGCGGATAGAAATCTACGTCGAGAACAAGCTTACGGTCGGTCAACGTGATAGGTATCTTGAGCCAGTCGTTACGATTGATGAATTTAAAATCATATAGCAAGGCTGTCATCTCCTGCAACTCAGCCGTGGCGCTTCCGCGACGATAATAGATAGAGATGGGGAATGATTCAGTGGGATGGTTTGATGTCACCTCGCGAAGATAGAAGCTGAAAGAATCCCCCTTAGTGGGATCTATTGAAAGATTAGGAGAGGAGGTAAGCTTGGAATAGGTTGTTCCCTCGGGCATCGTGGGAGCAGAAGCAGTTGGATAGTCGAACAATTTTATACTTGCTGAAGCTACAGGCTGGAAATCAATCTTCTCCACTATCATCTTCTCCGGAGAATTGTTGGTGAAGCAGAATTCCACTTTCCCGGCAAGACGCACAAGATCAATCTTCACTTCTGAAGCGGGCGAGCCTCCAACTTTTATGGCACCTGTGCTCTCCACCACTACCCCGTCTAAATAACCACTCATGGGTATATTTGTAGAGGAAGAGAGAGAAGCGAGGTTGTGAAGTGTGGCCTTAAGATTGGTTTGATTCACTGTCACTCCTTTGGTCACTCCCAATGAGCTGAAACAATCATCACCCATGTTTGCAAGCGCATAGAGATTATATGTTCCACTGTTAAGGGTGACGTTATATGTTTCTTTATCAGTTCCGGAAGAGGATGCTGGGAGATCCAACACATCAATCACTAATCCTGTGGATTTCACTATAGCCACTTTGCAGCTGTGGATTTTCTCATTCCCTTGAATGGTGAAATCCTCCATTCCGCGAGTTGTCTCGTGGGAAAGAGCTGCAACTGATATTTTAAGTGTCCCTTCCCCGGTTTCTGTGGAACCGCCGTTTGGTTCCTCTTGCGAACAAGAAGTGATCAACCCTGCCGCAAATGTAAGGAGCAGAAGGAACGGTTTCAATATATATCGTTTCATATTCATTTCCGGATTACATTACAATTGTTTGATGTGTTCTGCCGTTCCAGTTGAGGGCCTCGACGGTCCATTTCACATCGGCTCCCACATGAGTTATCGTAAAACGGTAAAGATTATTTCTCTCTATATTATGGGGAGTTGTGGCTTCTCCATTGGAGTGGGCCGCAAACTCGATTTTTCCAAGATGAGTGGCACCGTTTCTTGTCAGAGGAATCACGATGCAGCTTTTATTAATTGAAGATTGAGCCGCCGATGCCTTTTTGCAGTCTTTTTCTGAGGCTTCGACGTTTCGATATTCCGGGAGGTAGCACACATATTTTTTATCCACGCCATTCTCAGCGATTTCAGTCATCGTGAGATTCTTCTCTGCGGAATCGTTCACGCCTCCGGGAATATGTAATTTTCCGGGCATATAGTTGTCGGCCCACGCTGAATGGTTATAATCGCTTTCCACATTCACTCCTTCGGGGGCGCAGAAACCATATTGGTTATAGCGTGATATATAAGGGTTTGCAGCTAAGGTATAGGCATCAGTGGTATTGAATATCACCTCCACCTTTGCCACTGAACGAAGCAGGTTGATTCCTCCACTGTTAGAGGAAAGGTCGGTGGTTTCCTGGCTTAGGAAATTCACTCCGGTATAGTCTTTGAGACCGAACATGGGTATATATTTCACGTCGGTGTCGTCTATTTGATAGCCGGCAGAGGCGAAGCAGCTGAATTGACCGAGTCGGCTGCCATTTGTCTGAACCGGGCAGCAGAGATCGTCGAGTGTGGTCACACCGTCAACGATATCGGGATATGTGCCCCAGTTGGCAAGAACCACGGTCTTGAATTTAGTGTAAAGCATAAGGGCGGAGGGCACGTCTCCTTCGAGAGTGTAATCCACGTATGCTCCTACCGTCTCTTCCTTAAATGTTTTTGGGGTGAAGAGAGTGATGCATTTGTTGTTGGAGTCGAAGAAGATAATTCTGTAATCTCCTCCGGCTATGTTGATGTAGTTTTCCCAATCGGTGCCATCCTCATATCCTGTTCCGGTGTCGGCACGGCTTCCATGAGAAGCGGAAGCATCCATGCGGAAACTGATAGTCATTTGGGGCTTGTCAACTCCTGTTTCATCCTCCGAACAGCTGCAAAATGCCATTCCCGGCAGAATGATGCCTAAGAGTAGAATCAATATATGTTGTTTCAATGGTTTCATTTCGCGTGAGTTGATCAATGGATTTCGTGATTGTAGTTATAGACAATTCTCCAAGAGTTAATAATAACTGTGCTTTTAAGCCAAGTTCCGTCATCGTCGAGGAAGAAGGTCATCTCGTAATTATCCTGACGGTCGAGATATTCCTGGTCGGAGAGTTCGCGGTTTGTTCCGGGCTCACGATAATGATCTTTTACCTGCAGAGCCAACTCATTAAGAGGAACAGTCATCATTACGTCGCCATCCATAAAGCGAGTCACGGTCAGAGTGGCATTGCGCCCGGCCATGAGACGGCCTACGGTAAAATCGGCCATAATGCCCTTCCCTTCATCCGCGCGGGAGGCTTCTTCACTATCCACATTCCATGGATGATAGGTGAGCTCCTCATCCTCCATAAGATCATTGGAGGCCGACATCAAACCGTTGGATTCCGTAATCGTGAATATATAATCGTCGCTTTCGATTGGCCGACCGGCAGAGTTTCGGAGAATTACTCTTATGCGATTAGTGTTTTTCTTCAGATTGATTGTATGGTCGAAAGATCCCTCCACCTCTTGAGTCATGTCCACATTCATCAGGCTTCCATGATATAGGCGGCCGATATCTTCTCTCACATGTCCGTTCTGGTCGTCATCGACAGAGCGCTCGATGCGGCAAGTGTGGTGAGCAAAGCCCGGATCGGCGTTATCATTATGGTTCACCTTGAAGTGTCGGCTATCCTTGACACCACACCATGCGAGCAAATCATATTTGCCGCGTGGAAGATCTATATAATCGAAATGGAAGTCTCCGGCAATCTCGGGCGTTACGTCTCTCGACTCGCTCCGCACGAGCTTGCCCGATTCATCGAAGATGTAAAGGTTGACCGAAGGAACCTCATCCTTGAATTCGTCGCTAAACCGAAGGTTGTGGTCGTAAACGAAATGGATGCGATGTTGAGTCTGACACTCCCTCAGGTCCTCATATATAAAAGAGTCGCAGGAGGTGGCGCAGACCATGCAGCAAATTCCGGCAAGGATGGAGAAGATTTTGGGAAATCTCATTTTTAATGGCATTTATGGATTAATGACATTTTATAAGGAAAGAATAATAATCGACTGCCAGATTGCGGGGACGCAACGTTCGGGCTCCGAGCCTCTATACGCTGCGCCCCGCTCTCTGTTTTTCATGTTGTGTCTGCAGTCGGTATCTGAAAAGACACTCTCAGAATTAATGCACGGTTACGTTGTCGCTCTTTGACACTCTCCACTTAAGCACGTGGATGTCGGCGTTGAGATAAGAATCCGGTGCATCATCGGGACGTTCGGGATCGATGCCTTTCTCTTCATCAATCACGGGAGTGCCGAGACCTACGATATTGCTGATTGAGATCTGGTAAGCGTGGTTGCGGACCACAGCGTTGATGTAGTGGAGAGGCTCCTCTGCACCTGACACGGCAGCGTTAAGATTGCTGAACCCTGTGTGACGCACGGGAACATAGAAATATGTCATACCGTTTTTCCAGTATTCAATCTGACGATTGGTGATGGCCTTAAGCACTTTGTCGATATCGGCTTTTACCAAATTATAGAGCTTGGTTTTCAAAGCTGCATCTGTAAAGGTATAGCCTTCGAAGATATCGATTGCTGCTTTATCAGGATTTGTGCCTTCTTTGTTATCGTCAAAGGCCACTTTAGCCAAGTAGGCTTCTTCCATATCATTGTCTAAACTGGTCAAGGAGATAGAGGCTTTCAAATTCGCATCTTTTATTTTCTTGATCGCATCCTTAGATGTTGTGATTTCAGCAGCAGTGAAAGTATTGGGGAAAGTGAGAGCTGCAAGATCATCCTTAACACGAGTCAAGACATAATCGTTGAAATAGCTTAACATATAGTAGCCGCCCGAGAATCTTATCAAGGGGAGATTCGTCAAAGTTTTGGTTGATTCATCGGTCACTTCCTCGCCATCATAATACTGTAGCTGGGCACACACAAGAAGTTTTGTTGCTAAATCCTGATTATCGTTAGCTAAAGAAGTGTAGTATTGACGCGTGTTGGGGGTGATATAGGAAGTAAGGGCAGATGTTTTTGCTCCAGTGCTAACCTCACTCCAGCTAATATTATTCTGAGTGTTTCCGCCGCTTGTTTCCCAATAGCTACGCTTGTTGGCTGCATCATTAAAGGTGAAGGTCACACCATCCACGAATGTGGCATCTGCTTTTTTAGCGGGAAGGTTCTTTACAACATAACCGTCAGTATTTGTGTTGGTGATACCCATACCCACAAAACGGGGCTTGATGGTTATTTTCTTCTTTGCTCCTTTATCACCGATAACCTCGATGGTGCGGCTGGTTACTTCTCCAGTCTTAGTCACATAATAGGTGGATTTGGTGATATCTGTGGGAACAGTCACCTTTGCGCAGCTACGCTCCACATAGATCTGTACAGCTTTTTCGGTGGGAACTGTTGGGTTTTCCGCGTCAGGATCTTTGGTATAGATGTTACCCGATAGGATTGGGTTGGCTGTGAACAAATCATCGCCATCATAGTAAGCGGAGTTGGCCATAGTGAAACCATTGGTTGTTTTTGCTCCGTTGAAATCACCACGCTCAGCCTGCAATGCTGCGAGATTTGCAATCTCTTTCAATGTTGTCTTTTTGTCATCGGTATAAAGACCGGAGTTGGGGTTAACCACTGCTACAACGTAATGGTAGTCGCCGTTGGCGGTGAGTTCCACCTCAACATTTCCAACTAATTCCACTGAACCTTCAGCGGGCGAAGGAGCAGCAAAATTGATTTTTGAGGCATCGATGAGTTTTTTGAAAATACATGTTTTTGACTCATTGAAGAAATAGAGTGCTATTTTCTTAACATCACTCTCACCATTGGTGCCATCAGCAAATTTTGAATCAGTGGCATCACCGTCGGCGCGTGTGCTGCCGTCGGTTACGATAGAAAGGTTAACATAACGTCCTGTTCCGCCTTGGTTTTCTTCACCTGTCCCGGGAATCGGTTCATCCTGGGCTGCACAGCCTGTTAACAGAAGGCCCATGCCGACGGCGTAAATCGCTTTTTTAAAACTCATAATTGTGAAAGATTTATAGAAAATTAAATAAATTCGCTTTTATAGATTCGCAACCTCGTGTTGGTTTTATCTTTTGATCTTTTGGGAGCCTCCTGATTATAGGAGGAGGGTTCCTGTTTCTTTATATTTTTATTGTTTTTGAATCTCCTTTTATATTCGTTTCATTTTACATCCGCAAATTTATAGTGCTTCCAAATTAACGGTTATAAAATATGGCGCAGATAGTATTAATTTCTACGCTTTCGCTCATTTTGTTATAGGATATGCAACAAATTTGATAGCTGAAAACACCTTTTTATCAACAATTTGTCAATTTTTTTTGGAATTGGGATTGAAGACAAAAAAACGGGGACGCGATCAATATTGACCGGCCCCCGCAACATCAAGGTTACGAAAAGGTGATTGTCTTTTAATCCATGCCCGCTATCACCCGGGCATCTCCCCCCTTTTCTTTCCTCTAATTGTTTTAACTTAATTTCTAACTTAACTTTAATTCTTAGCATAAAGACCGCAGGAAACTCTCTTCCTGCCTTCTTTATTATTATAACCAACTTCCCTCCCCCTCTGTTCAATCTTTTTTGGATTATCATGGAAAATTAAGCTGCCTCATTAATTTTTGGGGAGGAAGCCTAAAACAAAACGGCCTACGGAAACATCCGCCGGCCGTTTTTCACGAATACGCGACATCGCATCGCTCATTTCGTGCTTCTAAACAAAATACCAAACATTACCCATTAATACTTTCCATGAAGGAAAGCGCGAAATTACTAACTTTAATTTTTCTCTTTTCAATTATCTTTTTTGCTTTGCCGGGTTGATTAAATCAAACCACGGCCTTTTTCTATTGCCTGCTCATTAAGAGGGATGAGCTTATGGTGACGCTCGGGGAGTGATTTCTTCAATCCTTTAATCACATTCTCCATCGGCAACTTATATTCCATTGCTTCCAAGAGAGCTCCCATCACCACCATATTATATGCTTTCGAATTTCCTAATTCGAGAGTGGCTTCCATTGCATCGATAGGATATATCTTTATATCCTTGCGTTCGGGATGCTTGTGAATGCCGTTGGTATCATAAATAAGCATGCCTCCCTCTTTCACTTTGGGCGCAAACTTATCAAGACTCTGTTGATTGAGGGCGATCACAACATCGTAGCGGTCAAGAACCGGACTCGATATCTTTTCATCCGAGAGAATGACAGTCACATTGGCTGTTCCTCCGCGCTGCTCAGGACCATAGGAGGGCATCCATGTAACTTCCTTATCATCCATCAATCCGGAATAAGCAAGTATCTTACCCATCGACAACACTCCCTGACCACCAAAACCGGCTATGATTATTTCTTCTTTCATTTCTGTTGCTTTTTCAGGTATTAGACATTCTTAAGATCTCCAAGAGGATATTTGGGGAACATATTCTCCTCCATCCACTTGTTGGCTTTGACCGGACTCAGTTTCCATCCCGAATTGCAGGTGGCAACAACCTCGACCACGGAAGTTCCTTTCTTTGCTATCGCATTCTCAAATGCCTTTTTCAAACATGCCTTGGTCTTTCTTACAGCCGCCGGAGTATGCACCGACTGGCGTGTAACATAGCATGTGCCGTCGAGAATAGCCATGAGGTTGGTTATCTCAAGGGGATGCCCGTTAAGGTCAACGCGGCGTCCGTAAGGCGTGGTGGCTGTTTTCTGACCTAAGAGTGTGGTCGGTGCCATCTGTCCGCCGGTCATGCCGTAGATTGCATTGTTTACAAATATCATTACGATATTCTCGCCGCGGTTGGCGGCATGAATCGACTCGGCGGTGCCGATTGCCGACATATCGCCGTCGCCCTGATATGTGAAAACAACATTCTCCGGCCATAGGCGAGAGAGGGCTGTGGCAACGGCCGGAGCGCGTCCATGGGCTGCCTCTACCCAGTCAACATCTATATAGTTGTAAGCAAACACTGCGCAGCCTACAGGCGACACACCCACGGTCTTGTCGGTGAGCCCCATCTCGGCTATCACTTCTGCCACAAGTTTATGAACCACACCATGGCTGCAGCCGGGGCAATAATGCATGTGAACCTCGTCGAGAAGTTCCGGCTTCGAATAAACCTTATTTTCTTCGCGTATGATTTCGTTGATTTCCATCTCTTGAGGTTTTATTTGTTTATGATTTTTTGTTCGAGGGCTTCCAATACTTCATCCGGGCTCGGGATGATTCCGCCCATTCTTCCGAAATGCTCCACGGGCAATGAATCATGCACGGCAAGGCGCACATCTTCGATCATCTGTCCGGCATTCAATTCAACCACAAGAATTCCCTTCTTCCCTTCAGCAGCCTTACGGATTGCCTCTGTGGGGAAGGGCCAGAGGGTGATGGGGCGCACAATGCCTACCTTTATACCCTTTTCAGCTGCCATTTCCTGTGCCTTAGCGCAGATGCGGGCAATGGAGCCGAAAGCTATGAGGAGATAGTCGGCATCTTCAACGCCAATCTCTTCCCAGCGGGTTTCATTTTTCTCAATCTCACGATAACGGGCCTGGAGCTCATGGTTGATCACTTCCATGCGGGAAGATTCGAGCTCAAGAGAGGTCACCACATTGCGTTTGCGACCATCTTTGCGTCCGTTGGCAGCCCAAGGACATTGACGGCGAACCTCTTCGTCTGTGCGACGTGGACGCTGTTCGGGCAACACCACTTTCTCCATCATCTGGCCAACGATACCGTCGGCAAGAATCATGGCCGGATTGCAATATTTAAAGGCAAGGTCGAAACCTAATCCTACGAAATCAACCATTTCCTGCACTGTAGAGGGAGCCAAAACTATCAGATGATAGTCGCCATGGCCTCCGCCTTTCACTGCCTGAAAATAATCCGCCTGTGACGGCTGGATAGTTCCTAATCCGGGACCTCCGCGCATCACATTCAGTATCAACGCCGGCAAAGACGCTGCTGCTATATAAGAGATTCCTTCCTGCTTGAGGCTCACTCCGGGAGAGGAGGAGGAGGTCATCACGGCCTTTCCGCTGGCTGCCCCTCCATAAACCATGTTGATTGCCGCAACTTCCGATTCTGCCTGAAGAACTACCATCCCTGTCGTTTCCCAGGGCATCAGCTCTTCGAGTGTCTCCAACACTTCCGACTGCGGGGTGATCGGATAACCGAAATAGCCGTCACAGCCATAGCGGACCGCGGCGTGGGCTATGGCCTCGTTCCCCTTCATTAATCTCACTTCCTCTTTCATCTTTCTTTGTGTTTTCTTGGTGGTGATAGGTCAGATGATTAGCTCGCTTAGTCTATCTTTACTCGATAAACTTCAATACATGCGTCGGGACATACCCATGCGCACGAACAGCAGCCGGTGCAGTTCTCCGGATTGGCCATATAGGCATAATGATATCCTCGATCGTTCACCTCGTTAGGCTGCAGCGACAATGTGTTGGTCGGACAGGCCACTACACATAGGTCACAGCCCTTGCAACGCTCTACATTGACAGTAATCGCTCCTCTTACTTTTGCCATCGTTTATTAGATTTTCAGTTCGTACATCCCTCTCCTGCAATTGAAGCTCGATGTGTTTTGCTTTGGTATAGATTCTTTTTTACCGATCTTCTTGTTGCCGGTAGAAGTTATACCGCAAATATAATAGTTTTTTTATTCGTTGTTTTTATTTTTTTGAATGTTTAAAAACATATAAAACATTCATATTTCCCTTTTTGTCGTTTTTTCGACTTTTTTCTCACTTATTTCTTTTCTCAAGTATCTCTTTCAGCTCTCTCAACCCCTCTGATGCTGTCTTTTTGATAACGGTGACATCAGGTATTCCTGCGGTGGAGGCTGGATTGGGATCTATATAATATATAGGAGTTCCGGGGCGAACGCACTGCAAAAGACCGGCGGCTGGATATACAACCAACGATGTGCCTATAACGACGAAGATATCTGCCGTTGACACTATCCTGGCGGCCTCCTCTATCATAGGCACGGGCTCTTGGAAGAAAACGATGTGTGGTCGCATCAGGTCGCCGCGTTTGCCACGTGTGGCCGGCGTGGTTTCGAGATGCTCTATATCGAGGCTTTCTATATAGTCGGGGTCGCTCACGGAGCGTATCTTCATCAGCTCGCCGTGGAGATGAAGCACTTTGCTTGAGCCAGCTCGCTCATGTAGATCGTCAACGTTCTGGGTGATGACATAGACATCGTAGTCTTTTTCGAGCTCCACGAGGATGCGGTGAGCAAGGTTAGGCTGAGCGTGGATGAGTTGTTTGCGTCGCTCATTGTAGAAACGATGCACTAACTCGGGGTCTCTTCTAAAGCCATCGGCCGAGGCCACATCCATCACGGGATAGTTTTCCCAAAGTCCGTCGGCATCGCGGAATGTCTTGATGCCGCTTTCGGCGCTTATTCCGGCGCCACTTGAGATCACTAATATAGGTTTCTTAGTATTCATGTTTTTCATTTTTATCCGGCCTCTCCTTGCCTCTACACCCGGCAGAAAGAACGACCATCAAATTCTACTACAAAATTAACAAAATAATTCACTCCAACAACAAAAATTGATAAAAAAATAAAGCGGTCCGGAAGAAAATCTTCCGAACCGCCTGAAAACGTTTTTCGTCTGAAGCCGGGCTATTAGCCGTTAACTTTCTTCATGTGAGCGATAAGGTC
>CAZXGU010000020.1:0-26453 GCA_964640375.1 uncultured Sangeribacter sp.
ATGGTAAGAAATGCTTTTGGATTGCCCATAACGTCCTCCTTAATTATTGTGAATAGCCGTGTTTTCAATTTTCTGACGGAGCGCCTCCATCTTCTCAGCGATAAGCACCTGCTTATATTCGTAAGGAATCACCTTGATGAACTGCGCTGAATAAGTGTTCCAGTCGTCGAGCATACGCTTGGCGAGTGGGCTTCCGGTGTAGCGGTAATGGTTGCTTATGAGTCGGTGCAACTCGCGGTTGTCGGCCATATCCTCGATAAGGGTCAGCTCCACCATTTCCATGTTGCAGAAATAGTCGAAGTCACCGTTAGGATTCCAAACGTAGGCCACACCGCCACTCATACCGGCGGCGAAGTTGCGTCCGGTTGTGCCGAGAACAACGGTTCGGCCACCGGTCATATATTCACAGCAGTGGTCGCCCACACCTTCCACCACGGCAGTGGCGCCTGAATTGCGGACACAGAAACGCTCTCCCACGCGGCCATTGATATAGACCTCACCAGTAGTGGCTCCATAGAGGAGGGTGTTACCGGCGATGATATTCTCTTCAGGTTCGAAAGTTGCTCCGGCAGCCGGTTTGATTATAATCTTACCACCGGAAAGACCCTTTCCAACATAGTCGTTGGCTTCTCCTTCGAGACGGAATGTGATTCCATGAGCCAAGAAAGCGCCGAAGCTCTGACCTGCCGAGCCATGGAAGATAACGGAAATAGTATCATCGGGAAGACCGGCGGAACCGAATTTAGCAGCCACTTCACCCGAAAGCATAGCGCCCACGGAGCGGTCGGTATTTGTGATTTGGAATTCCAATTCCACAGGAGAGCCGGTCTTGATAGCATTATAGCTTCGAGCTATGATTTGACGATCAAGGACATTGCTAATATCATGCTGTTGTTCAGAAACCTTGCGGACCGCATTCTCGGAAGCATCGGCCGGCACATAAAGCATCTTGGAAAGATCGATAGCCGAGGAGCCATCCACCTTCGCATCCTTCTTCACAGTGAGGAGGTCGGCGCGACCAATAATCTCATCCATGCTCTTTACGCCAAGTTCGGCCATTGTTTCGCGAATTTCACGAGCAAGGAAACGGAAGAAATTCACCACATATTCCGAGCGACCGAGGAAGCGCTTGCGCAACTCTTCATTCTGAGTTGCCACACCCACGGGGCAAGTGTTGAGGTGACATTTACGCATCATCACGCAGCCGAGCACGATAAGAGCTGAAGTGGCAAAACCAAACTCCTCAGCGCCCAACATAGCCATGATAAGGACATCGCGGGCCGTCTTGAGCTGACCATCCACCTGCAGTTTCACCTGACCGCGGAGATTGTTGATAACCAGAGTCTGCTGCGTTTCAGCCAAACCGATTTCAGCAGGGAGGCCGGCATAACGGATAGAGCTTGCAGGAGAAGCACCCGTTCCGCCCTCGGCGCCGGAGATAGTGATGAGATCACTCTTCGCCTTAGCCACGCCGGCAGCGATTGTTCCCACACCGCTCTCGCTCACCAACTTGACGCTGATCACCGCACGCGGATTCACATTCTTGAGGTCGAAGATAAGCTGAGCAAGATCTTCGATAGAATATATGTCATGATGAGGGGGAGGAGATATAAGGGAGATGCCCGGAATAGAATTACGGGTCTTGGCAATAATCTTATTCACCTTGAATCCCGGGAGCTGACCGCCTTCGCCCGGTTTTGCACCCTGAGCAATCTTGATCTGCAGCTCATCGGCATTGACAAGATATTCGGCAGTCACACCGAAACGACCGGAGGCAATCTGCTTGATAGAACTTCGGGCAGAAGAGCCATCCTCACGGGGAGCGAAACGCTCGGGATCCTCGCCACCCTCACCAGTATTGCTTCGGGCACCGATGGAATTCATTGCAATGGCAAGAGCCTCGTGGGCTTCGCGGCTGATAGAACCGAACGACATGGCACCCGTAACGAAGCGATGCATGATAGCCTCTTCCGGTTCCACTTCCTCAATGGGGATTGGAGTTCCCTTCTTGAAATCGAGGAGGTCGCGGATAAACATAGGATTCTCCTTGTTATCGACCATAGAGGTGAACTCCTTGAATTTCTTATAGCTACCCAAACGGGTTGCAAGCTGAAGAGCATTGATAGTCTCGGGGTTCCAGGCGTGAGATTCACCATTCTTGCGCCATGAATACATACCCTTATGGGGCACAGGATTTTCAGCATCAAAATCCTCGCTATAAGCGGCGGCATGGCTTTCGGCAATATTGCGGCTCAAGTCTTCGAGAGTGATACCACCGATCTTTGAAGTTGTGGCGCCGAAATAATTTCCGACGATATCTTCAGCCAAACCGATAGCTTCAAACTGCTGCGAACCCTTATAGCTGGTGAGGGTTGAGATACCCATCTTCGACATAACTTTCAGGAGACCCTTATCCACGGCCTTGATGAAATTCTTCTGAGCAGTGGCAAAATCGAGCTGCACTTCGCCACGTTTCACCAAATCATCGATCACTGCAAACGCAAGATAAGGATTCACGGCAGAAGCGCCATAACCGGAGAGGAGGGCGAAGTGCATCACCTCGCGAGCCTCAGCCGTCTCGACAATAAGAGCTGTCTGAATACGCTTCTGCTGTTTGATGAGATGATGATGCACAGCAGCCGTGGCCAGGAGCGAAGGAATCGGCGCCTCGTTGGCAGAGATTCCTCGGTCGGTGAGCACGATATAATTGCATCCCTCGTCAACAGCCTCTTCAGCCTCACGGCAAACTCTCTCGATACCCTCTTTCAATCCCTTCTCGCCATCGTTGACATTGAAAGTCATGGCAATCTTGCGGGTGTTGAAGCCCTTGTATCTAAGATTGAGCAAGAGGTCGAGTTCGCGGTTGGTAAGGATAGGACGTTTTAGCTCCACCATTTTGCAGAGGTCGGCTGTCGGCTCAAGCAGGGAGAGATTGATAGCTCCGATATAAGAATCGAGGCTCATCACCAATTCCTCGCGCAGAGGGTCGATTGGAGGATTTGTCACCTGTGCGAAATGCTGGCGGAAATAATTGAATAGAGGCTGACGGAACGGGCTGAGCACAGCCAATGGGGTGTCGTTACCCATAGAATTGACAGGCTCCTTGCCATCGACGGCCATAGGAGTGATGATCTTTTCAATTTCCTCACGGTTATAGAGGAACGCATCGAGGAGGCGTCGGAAATCCTCCACGTTATTCTCCACCTTACGGCCCGAATTGATATTATCGAGCACGATACGGTTTTTGGAGAGCCATTCTTTATATGGAAATTCAGAAGCGAGTTGCTCCTTTATTTCTTTATCGTAATAGATTTTATGCTCCTCCAAATCTACGAGAAGCATCTTACCCGGGCGTAGGCGTCCTTTCTTTTTCACTTCAGAGGCATCGATAGGAAGCACTCCGGCCTCGGAAGCGATCATAAGGGTATCATCCTTTGTTAGGACATATCGGGCAGGACGGAGACCGTTACGGTCGAGCATACCGCCGGCAAAACGGCCGTCGCTGAAAAGAAGGGTTGCGGGGCCGTCCCATGCTTCCATGAGAATTGAATGATACTCATAGAAAGCCTTGAGGTCGGAAGAAATCGGGTTCTTCTCATTGAAACTCTCAGGCACCAACATAGCCGCAGCATGAGGGAGCGACATACCCGACATGACGAAAAACTCCAGGGTATTGTCGAGCGAAGCGGAGTCGCTCATTGCAGGCTGGAGAATAGGAGTAGGATCGGGGAAATTTGGGTCGGATGGACGAAGAAGACTCTCGCGAGCAGTCATCCAGAGGCGGTTGCCCCGGATAGTGTTGATTTCCCCGTTATGGCCCAACATTCTGAAGGGCTGGGCAAGCGCCCAAGTGGGGAAGGTGTTGGTGCTGAAACGGGAGTGGACGAGCGCCATAGCCGATGTGAAATGGGGAGAGGTGAGATCGGGGTAATAATATCTCAACTGGAGAGAAGAAAGCATACCCTTATAGATAATCACCTTAGAAGAGAGGGAGACAACATAGAAGCCGGAGTTGCCGCCTAATTCTTCAGTCACCTTTTTCTCAATAGCTTTACGAAGGAAGAAGAGGCGCTGTTCGAGAGGATCATTAGTTCGGTTGTCGGCCACGAAAATCTGGATGATATCGGGTTGAGTTTCGCGCGCCACCTTACCTAACTGAGAATCGTCAACGGGCACCTTTCTAACAGGGAGGAGTTCGAGCCCGGCGGCTGTCACTTCATGGGAGATGATGTCGATGATAGTTCTCTGGAGCGCTTCATCCTTTGGAAGGAAGATAAGGCCGGTTCCATAACGTCCTTTTTCAGGAACGGGAATACCCTGAAGCAGAATAAATTCATGCGGCACCTGGACCATAATACCGGCACCGTCGCCGGTGTTAGGGTCGGCGCCTTCCGCGCCACGATGCACCATGTTTTCAAGCACCTGCAGGCCTTGCTCCACAAGGCGATGCGACTTCACGCCATTGACATTGACCAAAAGACCAACTCCGCAAGCGTCTTTCTCATACGAGGGGTCATACAGACCTTGGGCCACAGGGAGGCCGGCCTCGTTGAGGACCTTAATTCTCTTTTGCGACATAAGCATTAGGGTTATAAATATTGCGCAAAGTTAGCTATTTCTTTTCAAATTGCCAAAACTTTATGCGATTTTTATAAATTTAAAAGCAAAATGCCACTATACATATAGCAAAATGGGCAAATCGTAAAAGAGAATCAAACAATAAACCAAATGATTGTGATAATAGAGGCTATGATTAGGAAACCTAAGAAAGATTTTTCCCGGGTGGTGAAGAGAGGAGCCTTGGGGGAGTATTCCCTGCGGGCTTTGATATAGAAACCGATACCGATGAGATAGAACACGGAGGTCATCAGCATCTCTTTTAATCCTCCGGCGTAGGCCATCCAAAGGCAGAAGAGGGTGGTGACGATAGCCAAAAGTCGAATCTTCCAATTGTCGGCTTTCTTGAGGAGGAAAAGCCCTGTGAAGAAATAACAGGGGATAATCATAAGTCCGGTAATTCTCAAAGCGGCGAGATAGGCATCGTCGGCCATGACCACCATCATCAGAAATATTTCCATCACGACGCTTGAAGCGAAAAGTCCGAAAGCCGGCATATTATGACGGTTGACCCTGCGGAACACGCGAGGAAGAATGCCGACCAACGAGGCTTCGTAGGGCACTTGCGCCACGACCAAAGTCCATGCCACCCATCCGCCTAAAAGGGATATGATGACGGCACAGATCACAAACCAGTAGGCCCATTCTCCAGCTGTGGAGCGAAGGATATATGCTATAGAGGGGTCGGGAAGATTGGAAAGTTCGGCACGGCTCATCAATCCGAAACAGAGGAGCGTTACCGCCACATATAGAACCAGGGAGATGAGAAAGCCTGTGATTCCGGCACGCCCGATATCGGAGTAACGCTTTGCGCGCGCCGACATCATCACCGCTCCTTCCACTCCAAAGAAACAGAAGAGAGTGACCATCATAGTGCTTTTCACCTGAGTGGCGATGCTTCCGAGCCCCGACAGATTGCCCCATATATCGGTTTCAAAGAGACGGAGCTTGAAGAAGAGGATGAAAACGGTGATAATGAAAATAAGCATCACAATTTTCACGGCTGCGAGGATGGTATTGATGATTTTGGCAGTTTTGATGCCGCGCGAAACGATATAATACATTATCCATATCAGCACGGAGCCGAAGAGAATAGTTTCCCAGCTATGATTAAGGAGAGGAGGGAAGAAGGCTCCGACCGAGTCGTTGAGCATCACGCCGTAGGTTACATTGGAGAAAGCTGTGCAGAGCCAATAACCCCAGGCAATGTTGAAACCGGCATAGTTTCCGAATTCGGCTTGTGCATATTGGTATAATCCGGCGTTATATTGAGGATAATGGAGGCTTAACCATTTGAAAGCAAAGACAAGGGGGAGGATTCCGAGGGCAGTGACGACCCATGAGATGAGGACAGCGCCCGGGGAGGCCACGGACGCCATGTTCTGGGGAAGATTATAGATTCCGACCCCCACCACGAGTCCGAACACAAGGGCTGTGAGGCCCCAGAAACCGAGTTTTCCTGTTGTTAACATTTTTATCCTTTTCTTAAACCTTGTCTTAGATAGAATGAAAAAAGGGCTTGACTTGTTCATAAAAGAAGAAAGACAGCCTCTCGGATGCCTTTCTCGATTACTCCATTAAATTTTGTATTTGCTGTGTTTTATCCAATTGCTTTTCCTTAATTTCTACTTGCCTGTTAATATCTTTATTTGGCGTTTTGCTTAAGAAGCGATTGTGAAAATATAAATTTCTTTTTGATAGAATTAATTGAAATAGAGGTTGTTATCTTTGGTTTTGGAAGTTTTGTTTTTGATTGATTTTGATTCTAAAACACTAAGAAAGAAAAAATAGTTTTCGAGAAATTAACAAATTTTAAAATTTAACAATTTTGGAGGATAAAAGGGGAAAGAAGGCGAAAAAGGCTGCACTTGGAGCGGAGGAGGCTTTGCTGCTTTGCTCTTTCGCTCCTTTGGCGCGCGGGCGCCTCACACAGCCCCAGAACCTGCTAAAACAACTTTCCGGATAAAATAAAAATCTGAAAGGCATCGAGCCTTTCAGATTTTTGCGGAAGCTGGAAAGCTCCCGCCACGGGGGGAAGCTTTCAAAATAAAAATTTCTAAATTTATTTAATCATTTATTTGATGATTTGTTTTGAAACTTTGGCTCCTTGGCGGACGATGTAGAGACCTTGCGAGGGGTTGGAGATTTGACGGCCCTGGAGGTCATAGTATTCGATTGGGGCGTTGTTGTCGATGGTGATGTTGCCTACGGAGGCAGCTTCTTTCTTTACTGTGAATGTAAGGAGATAGTCTTTACCTCCGAATGTGCATTTCACTGTGCATTCACCATCTAATGAGACATCATCGAAGTTTTGCTCATCGCCTAATTCAACACCATAATCCACTTCCATATCCACGGGAACACCGGCTGTTAGTTCACCGTTCTTAGTAAGGCTATCGCCGGCTGGGATTCCAATGCAGGGAGGGCAGATACCACAGAATTGGGGAGTCAGTTTTGCGCCTGTGAGCCATTCAATTTCGTCGAATTCGGGAGTGCATACACTTTTCACATTGGTTACTGTTGCTACGATAGGGCCGCTTTTATCAGCTTTGATTTGTAGCTTGGGGTCAATTTTATAGCTAATACCTGAAGGCTCCATCATGGAAGTGATATTCATTACTGTGCCTGCAGGAACTTCCTCTCCTCTTACGATGAAGTGGAAGTCTTGAGCCTGAGCGGTAAGGGCGGCAACGGCCGCAACAAGAAACATGTAAAGTTTTTTCATATAGATTGAGTTTTGGTTACTATTTGTTTATGCAAATGTAATAATTTTTTTGGAAAGATTAATTAATTATACCAAAAAATATAGTGAAAAGAATCCTCCACCCCGGAAGGGTGGAGGATTCTTTTAGAGCATTGCTTTTAGAGCATCATTTTTAGAGCATAACTTTGCGAGTTACGATGCCGTTGGCGGTCTTAACCATTACGATGGCTACGCCGTGGCGCCCGGCTGTTTCGCAAACGATCTGTCCATTACCGAAAGCTTTTGCGATGATTGAACCGTCGAGAGCATACACATTCACTTCAGCCTCCTCGGGAGTTGAAACGATTACGTTGCCTGCCTCCACAGCCACCTTAACAGAAGCTGCTGTAGCGATGATTTCTTCTACACCTGACATGTCATATCCAACTGGACGGCAGTCGGCATTAAGCACGCGACCTGTTTCTGCGTCGATAAGCATCACAGTGGCTGAGCAGTTTTTCGGGTTGAGGATACGGCTAATTGTCGGAGTGGAGATTTCACCAGTGTAGAGTTCGCCACCCTTGATAGTTGAAGGAATGTATCCACCGGTTCCGTTGGGGGTTGTGCCTTCCCAAGTGCGAACCACTTCATTGAATGTGTAAGGATTGGAAGAATTAGCATACATTCCACCCTTAGCCCATTCGCCGAGAACATCGCTTTCATTCATATAAACATTGCTGTCTTGCGAACCAGCGAGACCGTTTTCAGAGATAACGAGGAGCACATTCACGTTGGCATTCTCCATATCGAGAGCATACTTCACGTTGAAGGCGGTGTTGAAGTTCTTGCCATCGAAATTCACTGAACTGATAGTGATATCAGCGGGAGCGAAAGAGTTGAGCTCTTCAGCCACGGCATCATACCAGAGGCCGTTGTTCTTATAGACGTAAGTCATCATGTCCGGGAGACTCTTCATCGGGGCAGTGATCGGACCGCGGTTGATGCGGCCGGTAGGAGCAGCATTCATTCCGAGGAACTGATTCATCGACTGAGCCTTGGGAGTGTTGAAAGAGTCGCCGGTGTAGCAATGGTAGGCGAGAGGAATAACCTGATCCTTGAAGTCTTGCTCGATATAATCGAGAGCAATAATTCCGAGCGGACAGTTAGGACAAGTCTGACCTGTCATTTTCTCAACCACAACTTTGCGAGTGGTGCGGAGGGCGAGGTCTTGAACAGAAGCGTTAACCTGGTTGGTGAGGTCGCCGACTTTGAGGTCGATGGTATATTTGTTCACGCTACCTACAGTGAGGGGGAGAACCTCGGGGAATTTAAATTCCACTTGATCGCCAGCTTTGAGTTCGATATCAGAATCGCTGACAGAGCTGATTTCCTTTCCTTCGCCATTGAGGAGACGGAATGAATAACCTTTATATATGTCGGTTTTACTTGTAACGTTAAGGATACCGGAAACTTCAGTCTCATCCTTAGCCACAACGGTTTCGGGAGTGAGGTTAACGAAAGAATACTTGATATCGCGAGTTACAGCCACATCCTCAACAAAAATAGCTGATTTATTGCGGTTCTGGTTAATGAAAGCGATGTAAATATTCTTTCCGGCATATTTGTCGAGTTTGATTGTGTTTTCAGTCCAATCGCCTTCGAGTTTCTCCACGCTCTTACCGGGGTGCTGTTCCTGTTCGTAAACGAGATCGGATTTATAACGGAATTTATCCATTATATTATCGGTGAGGGCAGTGATGATATCGTCGGTGGCATAAACGCGTACACGGAGCACATCGCCAGCTTCCTTATAGCTCTGCGATTTGAAAGTGAGCACGGCAGTGTCGTCGTTGATATAGAGCTGGTTGGTGATCATCCAGTCGTCAGATTCGTCGGGCTCGGCAAACATGGAGTGAGCAGCCGCCGACATATCGGTAGAAGTTACATCGTCGCGCACCACCCACCAAGGAATTTCAGCAGTGAAATCCCAGCTTTCGGGTTCTTCGCCCGGTTCCTGGCGGTCGCCATCCCAAAGCATCCAATTTTCACCAGAGATACCGCCGTCGAAGTTGTCGGAGAATATTTCGGCGCCGATGGAGGGTTCAGGGATATATGAACCAACATAAGGGATAACAATCTCGGCGTTAGGATCGGCACCTGAAATATCGGAAACCGCGTTAGCCTCGATAACCACTTCATAGTTAGAACCCTTAGCGAGACGCTGCTCCATAACGGGGAATACAGAAAGCACTCGGCCCGAGATAGAACCGTTGAGCACAGAAATTAATTCGCGATCGCCGTTCTCGTCCAAGCGATATAGATTCATATTACCGCCTTTATCCACGGGAGCGATTTCAGCGTCGAAAGTGAGGGCGATAGGATTGGATTGAGAGTTGATGCGAGTGATGGCAGTTCCTTCAGCCGGGGAGATCTTAGTTACAGCCACGGGAGCTTGAGGACGCCCGGTGTAGGAAACGCGGATTTCCGCATTCTTGCGAGGAGCGTCGCCGGCAACGTTGCAGACACCAGCCGGGATAACGACAGTGTATTTTTTACCCACATCGAGACGACGGTTGCGGAAAGCCACAGAGAGGTAGCGGGGATCGCCCGGATCGCGGCTCACACTGATAGAATTAGCCACGAGATTGCCAGCCTCATCGAGGAGCTGAACGCTGTTATATTCGCCGGTGACATCAATCTGACGCTCAAACATCACCTTCACCTCTCCGAGGATGGCGAAAGCTGAATTATTCACGGGAGCCACAGTGTAAGAATCAAGAAGATTTACACGCGGAGCAACTTCGGCGAAAGATTCGGGAAGTTCGAGAATGTAAGTGTCGTAAGGGGTATTGGAATAGTCGGCAGCGAGGAGCACCTTACCATCAGCAGAAGCGCCAACGAAAGTTCCGCTCAAGCCGTAATCATCTTTCGACACCTGAGCCTGCCAGTCAACATCCCAAACTTGTTTCACGAGAGATTTGACATCAAACCAATATTTTCCAACGAGAGCCGACCAGTTACGGATAGGGTTGTTGGATGGAGAAGAGGCATAAACCACTCCGTTGCCGTCTGTGCCTCCGAAGAGCATTCCATTAGAATCACCCAACACCTTCACTACGCCTGATTCGAGATCGAGAGAATAGACGGCATCGGCCTCCTCGGTAGAATAGGCAGTTCCTACAACAGATTTACTGTCGGGAGAGAAAACGCCTCCTTCGAGATAAGCATAACCTTCATATTTAGGGGAGAAAGAATATTTTGTATCCTTTCCTGATCCATCTACAGTGACATTATACCCTACGCCTTCCCAGTCTTTTTTATCCATGTCATACATGAATGTCCAGGCTTCGCCAGCGTATGAGAAACAGACCAGACCAATGAATTTCTTTCCGTCGGGGGAGATATCAGTGGCACGAATCTGCTGGATGCTCTGCAGTTTCCCCTCCTCATTCATTGAGATAGGCAGGGGAAGATTAGCGGGAGTACATTCCTTAGGGGTTGCCCCGGTGAGATCCCACATTATAAGGGTTTCAGACCAGAGGTCGGAAGTGCTTACAGTTCCGATGGCATATCGGCCATCAGGAGTGATATGGGAAGCTTTACCGATAGGATACTGTCTTTCACAAGAATAGGGGAGGTAGATCCATTTATTTTGATCAGCCTTCCAGATAGCCGGAGAACCTTTATACTGACCGGCAACGATTTTACCGTCGTTGGTAACATCGCAGGCCATCATGTCGGAATTTTCCTCGCCGCTCTTGTAGAGCCAGGTCATCTTCTTATTTTTGATGTCGTAGAGTCGGGGATAGTTAAAGCCAAATTCATTAGACTGATTTTTGGAATAACCGACAGCCCACAGACCATTATCCGACACCTTGTCGAGATGCCCGTTACGTGCGGCATCAGAAAGCTTAGTGAAGGTGGGTTTCTCTTGAGCCTGGATCGCAAAAGGGGAAGCGATCAGACTTGTAAGGAGAATTAACCCAGTAGTCTTGATGTTCATATAGCTTGTTAGGTTTAATTTAAGGTATTTAACTTATTTTATTGGTTCTTCCGGGGATGTCCCCATCCCCGGAAGATGATTCCGATGAAGCGGAATCCGGTTTCTTTATTGAAATTTAGGCAAGAAATTGGTCTTTGAGGCCTAATTCCTGCCTAAATCCCTTGTATCAATTAGCTTTAGCAGTGGTTGCTTACTTAACAACGTATTTTTTACCGTTAATGATATATACGCCAGCTGCAAGAGCCTTGATTTGGTCGGCGTTAGCATCGCGGAGAACCACGCGGCCAGCGATGTCGTAAACAGTGGCAACACCGTTAGCAGCAACGATAGCTTCAACACCAGTCATATCACCGACAGTGAAGTTATAAACCAATTCGGGAGATATGCTGCCGACAGGAGTTGTGTCATACTGAGTTTCATCATATTTTTCATTCCAGAAGAGATGCTCGGCAATGACAAACTTGTAAGCACCGGTTTCAGTGAGCGGAGTGCTGAAAGTATAAGTATAGACTTTCGGTTGCCAGTCATCATCAGCGGCAGGATTGATCTTCTCAACTTCTTCAAACTGATTGTTAACAGAACGGTAGAGAGTTCCTGGAACGAGGGGATCCCAATTCTCATCGATCTCACACAAAGCCACCTGATTGAATGTAAGCACGATTTCACCAAGAGAGTCGTAGTTGCCATTCTCTTCGATAGAGGCAGTCGGGATAAGGTCTTCAGAAACCCCGCTCACTTCACCACCGTTACCTTCAACGATATATGTGAAAGTTGTCTGGTTGTTCACGCTAGTTGACATTTCAGTGCCGGCGATGAAATATTGTTTTGGAATAGTTAGAGCATAAACACCGTCGGTTTCGATGGGAGTCTCCAATGTCCAAGTGGCCTGAGTGTGAGCATCGTTGAATTCGGGTTCATCGAGTTCGATGTAAGTTGCGCGACCCATTGAATTGATGAAAGGCTTCTCGATTGTCAGGTAAGCGAGATTGATCTCCTTATTGCCTTCGAAAGCCACTGTGATGGTAGAGATTTTCTGAACAGTAGCGTTGTTTTCGGGCTCCACAGAAACGAGAACATCAGCGCCGAGGTTGCAGATCCAAGTGATGTGATATTCAAAATCATTGAAATCAGACATCATGTTACCCTTAACGAAAAGACCATCTTTATCTTTTGCTTGGATAGTGACATCGATATCACCGGTTACATCCTTAATCACGTCTTTGTCGAATTTGAAAGTCCAAACGTCGGCATATCCATCCTCATCCGCTTCCACATCGCTTGCGGGAGCATAGGTTCCGGCAGATGCGATACCACCGCCCTGACCGAGAGAATAGGTGAACTGAGTGGGTTTCACCGGACCGGTATATTTGATTGTGAATTCAGCTAAGTCAGCGTTATCAATTTCATAGCTCCAAGGATCGGGTGATACGCCATTCTCCGGATCAACAGTGTAGGGGCTATATTTTGTAGCCGGGGTCTGACCCTTGAAATCAATATAAGTGGCGAGCATGGTTGATTTCTGAACCTGCTGAGGACTGGGATATTGATTGGTTTCGAGATCATAACCGATACCGGCAAAAGTGAGGTATAGACGATAGGTATGACCCTCAATCAGTTTGGTGTCTCCCCCAATAGATATGAAAAGACCATTAACCCATTGATCACTTTTATCTCCGAAAGTACGGTTAGGGTCGATACGACATTCACTTGACATGGTGCGAATTGGAATACGGAAAGGATCTTGATCTCCTTCAGTAATGTCATAAAGATCCCAACCGATGTAGTTTACCTTATCATCATCAGAAGTCTTGAAAGTTATCTTAGAGAGGTCGCCGCCCAAAGAGGGTAGAAGAGCGCCGTTGGCAGGATCTGAAGAGATGAGCTCGATGGTTCCGAAATCGCCTAAACCAACATTAGGGTCATCAATATTATAAGTGAAGGTGAGGTCTTCATTGAAGTTTCCTTCGCTATCTTTCAAGCATCCAGCGGGGATATAAAGAGTCCATTCGCCGTTAGCTGTAAAATCATCGGGATTGAAAGTACAGTGGTGAAGTACAGAACTCGAGCCCCCCATGGTAAATACTTGATCTTCAAAAGTAACACAAGAAGCCAAGTCGCCTTCGGCGTTGTCCATGTAGGGCTTGGATGAAGCATCAGCAACGATTGTGAATGAACCGTAAAGCTGCATGCCGTCGAAGAGGGTTACGTCGGTCACCGTTGAACCTGCTTCGGGATAGGTTGTGACAGTGGGGAACGCGTAAGTGAATCCGGCAGCTCCCACAACCATGACAGTGGTCAGTAATGATTTGAGACTCATAAGCTGATTGTTTAGATAGTTAATATTATGGTTTTGGTTATTTAATCACGATTTTTTTGCCGTTGATGACATAAATTCCTTTTGCGAGGGCAGCCACTTGAGCGCGAGAAGCACCAGAGAGGACACGGGCACCCATCATGTCGTAAACGTCGAAAGAGAGGGTCTCTGCCAATTCAGCATCGGCCACACCAGAGAGAGCCTGACGGAATTCGCCGGCAACATCGTTGGAATGGTCGAGGCCGTCGGCACATTGCAGACCAGCCATGCTCACTTTTACAGGAGTGTCGGCATCGCAGGGAAGAGTGGGGATGGTGAAGGTGAAAAGCATAGCATTATCAGAGAATGGGTCCTTCTCTTCAGTCACCTCCTCGCGAGGGATATCGAAAGTTTTGTCTTCACCATTTTCCTTATAATCAAAGCGGATGGCGTCGTAAGAGATCTTATCGCCATTCATCACCCAAATCTCCATTGGCTGACCGAAGATAAGGTCGGTGCCACGTGCAGGGGTGAAATCGCCAACAACTGTATATTGCAACACATTTGTGAGGAACGACATCGGATAACCCGTGGGGTTTGACTTAGAACCTGTGTAGGCGCGCTGTCCGTCGGGAGAATAGATATTGGAGAAGGAGATGAAAAGGGATTCGGGTTGGGTAGATGAATCAGAAAGGGGAAGCATGTCGATGGGGCGACGGCGTTTGCCAGTGAAATCGAAAGTGGCAGTTGCATCATCGTGGGTTGCCTCTACATCTTCAAAATACATCCCGACGTCGAGGTTATCGCTGTTCCCGTAGGAGATTGAAGCGATGGAGAGTTTGTCGGAGGAAAGGGGCGCGTCGAAAACGAGCTTAATTTTTCCTGCCTCATCTCCAGGAAGATAATAGCTGTTGAATAAGTTGGAACGCGACTGCATATCGGCGCCAATCACTTCAACGAGCTCCAATGGCTTAGCAGCCACGGTGAATCGGATATCGCATTTACCGTTAGTGCCATATTTGTTATCCTTATCAGTGGCATCGACCACCTGATAAAGCGAGAGCATCACCTCATCGCCTTCGGCAATTGTTCCGTTTCGATAGAGGGTCATGAGTGCGGGAGCTACATCACATCCCACAGAGGATTCGCTTGCCTTGGCAGCGACCTGCACGCGAGTCTGGGGCTTGTCGGCTCTTGCCACGAAGACATTTCCTACAGTAACGGGGAAGTTGAAGCTTATGAGCATCTCATAGTTGGAGCTGATGGAATAATTACCTTCGTAGTTGGGGTTTTCGGGGTCAACACAGGGGGTGGTGCTGCTCACTTCAATCTTAGGAGAGCCGGCAAAGATTTGAAGCTGACCGGCATCCATGGCGTAAGCGGTGTAGAGATGGTAGGTTTTACCGGCTTCAAGATTGGTGTAAGTCTTAATCTGACCGATGTCGGAATAAGAATGGGTGCCAAACACTTTAGTGTCGTCGTTGTAATTTGTGGAAGTGTAAAGCTCAAAAGGAGAAGATTTGGTATAAACGAACTTAGCCACCCCGTCTTGCTGGGGTGTGTATGTGGCTCTGACAGTGGCATACTGGGGCCAGGAATAGACCTGTCCGGGCTCCAATTCGCCGAGATTCACGTTTTCGGCGGCTGAGGCAGTGGAGGCGTAAGCTCCAATAGCAATAAATGCGCCTGCGATAGCCATTTGTGTGTTTGTAAAAATTTTCATATAGCTTCTTGTATTATGGTTTCAAAATATGAGGGCACAAGGTGCCGTCAGGGTAGAATGTCGGTTTGAATATAACGAGAAGAGTCTTGATGAATTGCTGAAAATTAATTAAATAATGTTAGAATAGCTTAACATCAAGATTTCCTTTTTCATGGTACAGACGATTCTAAGGCAAAAGTAAGAAATTAATTTTAAATTCCAAAATTAATTTGAATAATAAATGTATAAATTTTTTATGGCTAAAATAATGCAACCCACTCCGTGGGTAGAGGTGGGTTTAGGGGTTTGTGTCCTCGGGTAGCTTCCTGCGGTCGCTAACCCAAGGTTAATGGTAATTCAACCCACTCCGTGGGTAGGTGATACTCCATGGGTAGGGCTGGGCATACACCATGGGTAGGGTTGTGGGAGTTAGTTTTCGATGAAGGGGGTGAAGAGGGCGTTAAGCTGGTCGCTTTCGATAAGGAAACCGTCGTGGCCGAATGGGGAGGAGATTTGGGCGTAGGTGCCGTTGGGGAGACGGTCGGCGAGACGCTGCATGTCTTCAGGAGGGAAAACGATATCTGTGGTAAGCCCCACGACGAGGGTGGGAATTTCAATTTGAGAGAGCACCTTTTCCACTCCACCCCTTCCGCGGCCAATATCATGAGTGTCGAAAGCGTCGAGGATGGTCATGTAGGAATAGGCGTTATAACGGCGGCACAGTTTGTCGCCCTGATGACGCTGATATGTGACAGCTCTTCGGAGCGCGTCGGCCGGAATATCGTCGGCATCCTGCTGAGTGAGGTTATATCCTTCCGGTCCGCGATAAGAGATAAGGCCTATTGCACGGGCAGCAGCCAAGCCTGCCATTCCGGCATCGGGGCGAGGTTCGCCGTAGGTCTTGTCGGCCTTTATAGCCATGCGTTGGGTTTCATCGAGGGCAATGGTCCAGGGAGTGGCCTTGGCATCGGTGGCGCAAAGAATCATGCGTTCAAAGCGTTCCGGCTCCTGCACCGCCCACTCGATAGCTTGAAAGCCACCAACAGAGCAGCCCACAAGAGCCTTCACTTTCTTTATTCCCAAATGGTCGGCCAGCAAGCGATGAGCGTGAACCATGTCGCGGATAGTAACCTTGGGGAAATCGTCGTAATAAGGCTGCCCCGTAGCGGGGTTTTGGTGAAGGGGAGAGGTGGTGCCGTAGGGGGAGCCGAGGATATTAGCGCATATAATAAAATATTTTTCGGGGTCGAGACAAGCGCCTTTCTCGACGGTGTGAGGGAACCAGTCGGCCACATCTGAATTTGCAGTGAGGGCATGACAGACCCAGAGCACATTGTCGTGGCGATCGTTAAGGGTGCCGTAGGTGTGGTAGGCAATGACAGGGTCTTGCAAGTGGCCTCCAATTTCAAGGTCGAGGCGTCCTTTATGATTATAGAACAGGGTCATCGGTTGCGTTTAATAAGAATTGATATAATGACACATAGGGTAAGAGCCCAAGGATAATATAGGTAAGGCCAAGGAGCGGCCGGGGAAATGCCGGCTAAGCCCGTGGCCAGAAGGGTCTGAGCGCCGTAGGGGATAAGGCTCTGCACGATGCAGGAGCAGGTGTCGAGCAGAGAGGCAGTCTTTTTGGGGCGTATTCCATAACGGGTGGAAATCTCCTTTGAAATCGAACCCACGGTGATGATAGCCACGGTGTTGTTGGCAGTGCAAAGGTTCACGAGCGAGACAAGGAGGGCTATGGAGGCCTGCGCACCTCGTTTGCCATGGATACGCGCCGTGAGGCGTTGCAAGAGATAATCTATGCCTCCCATCTTTTTGATAAGGCCCAACATACCGGCAGCCATGAGGGTTATGATGATTAGATTTCCCATTGAGTCGATGCCCTGGCCCATCAGCTGACAAGCCTCCAGCAAACTCACACCGCGGAAAAGTCCGAATCCGATTGCGGTGAAAATGCCCAAAAGGAGCACGATGGTTACATTGAGTCCTGCTAAGGCAGTGACGATAATCACCAAATATGGACTCATCAACCACCAGGGGGCGTTATTTTCGGGACTGGACAGGGTTGCTTCATGACCAAGCAGGATATAGCAGACGAGGGCAATAATCGCCGCCGGGAGCACAATAAGGAAATTCGCCCTAAATTTGTCGGCCATGCTGCAACCCTGGGTGCGAGTGGCGGCGATGGTGGTGTCGGAGATGAAGGAGAGGTTATCGCCGAAGAAGGCTCCGCCGAGAGCTGTTGCCACATAGAGGGGGATATTTCCTCCTCCGACATTTGCCAATTCCACGATAAGAGGAACAAGAGCCACGACAGTTCCGACCGAGGTGCCGATAGAGAGGGAGATGAAGCATGCGGCCACGAAGATTGCCGGCAGGAGGAAAGAGGGAGGGAAGGCATTGAGGGTTACGCTCACCGTGGCATCGATAGCGCCGATTCCCTTTGCCAGGGAAGCGAAGGCGCCGGCAAGGACGAAAATCCAAATCATATACATGATATTGGAATGGGCGGCGGCAGAGGAGAAGGCCTCGATTTTCTTTGAGAGGGATTGGTCGCGCCAAATGAGCACGCCCCAGACGGAGGCTGCCAGGAGGGCCACGGTGATGGGCATGACATAGAAATCGCCGATTATCAGCGACACGGCCACATATAGCAGCAGGAACACTGCTGCGGGAGAGAGGGCTAAAAGCCCTTTTCTATTGCTTATCATTTTTTTCTAAAAGCTAAAGCTTTTACACAAAACCAAGCTGATTAAACTCTGCTGATTAAATTCAGCTGATTAAACTCTGCTGATTAATTCAACTGATTAAATTGTTTTGCCGGGATAGGCTTTGAGGGCTTCGGCCAAAACTTTCATTGCTTTTTCGAGGTCCTCGCGGCAGAGCACGTAGGCGAGGCGAACCTCATTGCCTCCTATGCCGGGAGTGGTGTAAAAACCGGAGGCGGGAGCCATGAAAATTGTCTGGCCTTCATATTCAAACTCTTCCAGGCACCAACGGCAGAATTTGTCGGCATCATCAACGGGGAGCTTAGCCACTGTGTAAAATGCACCCATCGGGATGGGGGAATAGCAACCGGGAATTTTATTCAAGCTGTCGATCATGAATTTGCGTCGCTCCACATATTCGTTATAAGTGGCGAGCATATATTCCGGAGCGGCATCAATGGAGGCCTCGGCAACGATCTGACCCAACAATGGAGGGCTAAGGCGTGCCTGGCAAAATTTCATCACATTTTTCTTCAGCTGTTCATGCTTCGTGATGAGAGCGCCGATTCGGATTCCACATTCATTATATCTTTTTGAAACGGAATCGATCAGCACCACATTCTCCTCAATTCCGGGGAGATGAAAAGCCGAGATATATGGAGCGCCGGTATAGCAAAATTCGCGATACACCTCATCGGAGAAAAGGAAGAGATCATGTTTCTTCACCAAATCCCGAATCTGGAGCATCTCCTTCATTGTGTAGAGGTAGCCGGTTGGGTTGTTGGGGTTGCAGATGAGTATTCCTTTTGTTCGTGGAGTGATTAGCTTTTCAAACTCCTCCACGGGTGGGAGCTCGAATCCGTTGTCAATAGAGGAGGGCACGGTGACGATTTTAGCTCCGGCAGAGATTGCGAAAGCCATATAGTTGGCATAGGCCGGTTCGGGCACGATGATTTCATCGCCCGGGTCGAGACATGCCATAAAAGCAAAAAGCACAGCTTCGGAGCCACCGGAAGTGACGATAATATCCTCTACATTGACATCTATATTGAAGCGATGATAATATTCGCAAAGCTTTTTGCGGAGAGAGAGCAAGCCCTCTGAGGGAGAATATTCGAGCACTTTTCGGTCGATATTCTTCAAGGCTTCCAAAGCCTCGGGTGGAGTGGGCACGTCGGGCTGACCAATGTTTAGATGATAAACCTTAAGGCCACGTTTTTTTGCCTCGTTGGCCAATGGCACGAGGCGACGGATGGGTGATGCTGGCATTATTTCGCCACGGTTGGAAATTTCGGGCATTCTTGTATCATTATTTGACGTTATTCTTTCTGAATCTACCGAGGAGATAAGAGGCGGCATCCTGCAGCTCAGGGAGGCGGAATGTCTTAGAGAGGAGAATATAGGAGAGGGCGCCGGCAGCTATTATGCCGATGAGCTTGGCCGGAGCCGGGATGGGGATGCGGAGACATAACAGACATATCGCCCCCATTGCCGAGGCCACCCCGAGGGAGGGGAGAAGATCGGCGAGCATAGCGGCAGGGGGATAGCCTGTGGAATCAGAGGCCATGCGGAGCACAATGAAGAAGGTGAGAGCCGAAGCTGCAAATTGCCCCCATACGATTAACGTAAGATTACCCGTCCACATTGTGGAGAGGATGGCAACAAAAATGAGAGCATCTTTCACCAGCTCCACGGCAAAGAGTTTCCGGGAGGCTCCGATGGATAGGATGAAATTATTATAGAGGGAGATCATTACAATAAAAATTCCTCGAACGGTCAATATCTGAAATATCGGAATCGCGGCATCCCATTTATGGCCGAAGAGGGTGTGAAAAAGGGGGGCACCAATGGCGGCGAGTCCGAACATTACCGGGAAAAGGAGGAAGGCAGTGAAACGATTCACGCGCTTCATATATCTTTTAAAGGTGTCGGGGTCGTCCTGAACATTGGAAAGGAGGGGAACAAAAGTGGCGGTAAGAATCTGCGAAACCGAAGCACTCGACATCTTGCTCCATTTGTCGGCTTGGGTGTAAATGCCGAGGAGGGTAAAATTGAGGGCTCCGATCACAAAGGTATAAATCTGGAGGCATATAGTATTAAGCATCGATGAGGAGAAAACGCTCAGACCGACTCGATATATCTGGCGCAGGGAATCAAGACTGAACCCTCCGCGAGGCCACCATTTACCGGTGAACCATAACCAGAGGGTTTTCACCGCCCCTAAAACCACGTATTGCCACACCAAAGCCCAGACACCGCAACCGGCGAGGGCCATCCATACCCCCACAATGCCAGAAATTAGCAATCCTAAAGAATTGGCCACGGCAAGCATCTTTACGTCCATTCGCTTCATCAGCCGATTGGTCTGGACAATGGAGAGGGCATTGATAACGAATGTGAGGAAAAGAACGCGAGAGAGAGGGATGAGAATTTTCTCTCCATGGAAGACGTCGGCAATTAGAGGGGCGCAGAAAAAGAGAATGGCATAGATAACCAAAGAAACCACGAGGTTGAACCAAAATACTGTGGAATAGTCGGTTTCAGTGGGATTCTTTTTCTGCAGCAGGGCTGTGCCGAATCCCGAGTCAACGAAAAGATTGGCGAAAGCCTGAAAGGCAAGTAACAGTCCGACCAAACCGAAATCCTTTTCAGAAAGGATATTGGCCAAGACAATTCCGACCACAGCATATAGCAGTTGGGTGGAGACACGGTCAATGGTGTTCCACTTAATGCTTCGAGCCGTCTTGAGCTTTAGGTCGGACATTTCAGTAATTCGTAATCAGAGGTTGGGAAGGGTTAGGAAAGATTAGGAAAGAGGGAGGATTAATCCACGTGTTGTGCCACTTTTTGATCCAGTTCCTCCTGTTCTTCGGGAGTGAGGGGGAATAGTTTTCCGCCCCCCACTTTCTTAATCTGCGGAGTTCCTTTATAATATATCTTTGTGGAGCCTATGCCTCGGACTTCGAGCCGATTGTTAGCCCAACAACCGATAGAGCCACCGCCCATAATCTTACAATTCACATCGAGTGCCTTCATTTCGTCGGCTTGAATTGTTCCGGCGCCTATCATCTTATATATAGCTTTTTCGCAAATTCCGGAGATAGCAATCACCCCGTTGCCTGTGACGAAATTGGCTTCCACCTCTCCGGCCTTGATATTATTGGCTATGATTTCACCATTTCCCATCTGTTTCAGAGTGAAACGAGGCACTGACTGGTTTGAAAGAATCTTCACCGAATATTCCGATGAGTTTTCCACATGTGAGAGATAATCTGAATAGACGTGCAACACAGGGAGATCGGGGACGGTGACATTTTCAGTGGCCACCTGAATTTTCAGGGTGCCTTTGGAATTGGTGAAGAGAAAAATATCTGCCAAGCTTTCGTCGGCTTTATAGACGACATAGCCTGTGGAATCGGGGTTTGCGTGATAGATGACATGGACGTTATCGTAAACAGCCAGCTTGTCAAACTGCCCGACTTTAAGGCGGAAAGTTTCAGTGCGAGCCTGAGCGGGGAGAACCAGGCTTATCAGAATAGCGAAAATAGCAAAAAACTTTTTCATAATAATCAAAACATGCGTGCGCCGAGCGCGAAGAAAATTTAAAATGCGTTAATCTTATCAATATAACATCGCGATAGCGAAATTGTATTAACGAGGTCTATGAAAATTTATAAAATATACAGGAATTATGATTCAGGTGAGGATAGAAACTTCTCCTGCACCATATCGAGGAGGTCGAGGAGTTCATTATGGGTCTCGGCCCGCAGGAGCTTGATGCGGGTTTCGCGGAAGTTGGGTATTCCCTTAAAGAGGGGAGTGGCGGCAAGGTGGCGACGAATATGGAGAATGCCTCGATATTCATCAATGCGGTCGATGCTTTCACTGATCTGACGCTTGAGAATCTCCATTTTCTGATGATTTGAGATGGGAGTGTAGGAGCCGGTTTCGATATATTCCTTCACCTCTTTAAAAATCCAGGGGGCACCGATGGCGCCACGGCCAATCATCACGGCGTCCACGCCATATTTATCAAAAGCCTCTTGAGCTTCTTCGGGAGAGGTGATGTCGCCATTCCCGATAATTGGAATCTCGATGCGAGGATCTTTCTTGAGTTGGCCGATAAGGGTCCAGTCGGCGGTGCCGGTGTACATCTGTGAGCGGGTTCGGCCATGGACGGTAAGAGCTTTTATGCCGCAATCCTGTAGGCGCGGGGCAAGGTCGGTGATGATTTTGTTTTCGCAATCCCAGCCGAGGCGAGTTTTCACTGTGACGGGGATATCGACGGCCTCCACGACAGCCTTCGTTATTTGGAGCATCTTGGGGATGTCGCGGAGCATACCAGCGCCGGCGCCTTTACCTGCCACTTTCTTCACCGGGCAACCGAAATTGATATCAAGGATATCTGGCTGTGCTTTTTCCACGATTCGGGCAGCTTCCACCATGGCTTCCGGGTCGCGGCCATAAATCTGAATAGCCACTGGTCGCTCCGAAGGGTTGATATGGAGCTTGCGCACCGTGCTGCTGATATCTCGGATAAGAGCCTCGGCGGAAACGAACTCGGTATAGACCATTGCCGCCCCCATTTCCCGGCATATAAGACGGAAAGATGGGTCGGTGACATCCTCCATGGGAGCAAGCGAAACGGGACGCGGCCCGAGATCAATGTCGGCTATCTTCATAGGTTTATTTTAATGTGAGGCGGTTAAGTCCGTTTTCGATTATTAACTGAGCCATATCGCGGAAATCTTCGGCAGATACGTCGCGGATATGATCGGTGACTGTATGAATGTCGTGGATTTCATTATAATAAAGGAGGCTTTTTGCCAGCGACATGCAGCGGCTTTCGCGATGGTCGGAACCCACGATCATCTGCCCTAAATATTGGTCGCGTATTCGGGCGAACACACGGGGAGAGAGAAGGGAATCGGCGGCTCGTGCAATCTCCTTTTTAATAAGGGCGGAGCATTTCTCCACAGAATCAGGGTCTGTTCCGAAATAGAAAAGAATCACACCGGTGTCGGAAAGGAGGGCGACGTTGCTCTCCACGGTATATACCAACCCACGGCGTTCGCGAAGCTCCATGTTGAGACGTGAATTCATGCAGGGACCACCGAGGTAATTATTGAGGAGGCATAGAGCATGACGTCGAGGGTCGGTTCTGCTGAAGAGACGGGCTCCGATGATGGTGTTGGCTTGGTGATTACCACGGTCGATAACTTTATCGAAGGGTTCAACAGGAGGGAGAAGCGATTCTTTAACGGGAGGGGTGAAGAAATCGAGGTTGTCGAAATATTTCTCAACAAGTCGGATATTCTTTTCCGGGTCGCCCGGGTCGCACACATAGATGACCATATTCTTTGGGGTATAGTGCAGGTCGATGAATGTGCGAGCATCTTCAGAAGTGAGTTGGCGGACGCTCTCCGGCGTTCCTAAGATATTATGAGCCAACGGCGAACCCTTATAAATCAACTCCTCAAATTCATCATAAACCGATTCAGAGGGGGAGTCGCGATAGCTTTGAATCTCTTCGATAATCACCTCGCGTTCCTTTTCAATCTCTGCGGGAGGGAAGTTTGCATTCTTCACGAGGTCGGCAATGAGTTCGATGGCTCGCTCGGCATGTCCGGCGGGCGCATTGGTATATATCATTGTCTCTTCCTTGGTGGTATATGCGTTGAGTTCGCCTCCGATTTGTTCCATGCGACAAGAGATGTGCCAGCTTTTGCGGTTGCGTGTGCCTTTAAAGAGGGTATGTTCCACGAAATGAGCCAGTCCTTCATGACGATTGTCTTCATTTCGCGAACCGGCATGAACAGCGAGACCGATGTAGGAAACATCGCCCGGCAGACGTGTAGCCACGATTCGGAGTCCGTGGGAGAGGGTGGCTGTATGATATTGAGGTTTCTCCATTCTCAAATGAAAGAGGTGAAATGGATGGGCTCTTTTAGGAGCCTAATCTTTTGCGTTCTAAAACTCTTTGGGAGTCTAATCTTTGCGTTATGAAATTGATAAGACCAAATTAGTCTGCAAAGTTAATTATTTCTGAGGAAAAAACTGCAAATTTTTTGAAATAAATGGATTAGGAATTAGCAATTCATTTGAAAGAATGGAAACTTCTTTATATATTTGTGGAATAGAAACGATTACTCTCAATAAAATATGAAAATTTCTACTTCCCACCTATTGCATGGAGCAATAATATTAGGCTCTTTCGGCGTTGTGGCTGTTGTCAATGCAGCGGGCCCGGCATCTTTTGATGCTGCTAAATTCCGATTTAAACTCGACTCATCGTCAGTGTTTAAGAACAAGGATGCTCAGGAAATAGAGCGTCTGAACTCTCTGCTCGACAGCCAAAATTCAAAAGGCGCCTCACGAGCCAATGAATTTCGGAATCCGGAGCCGGAGCTGAGTCTTCCCGCGTCGGATATTTTGGGAGATATCGAGGCTCCCGACGGTGAGTTATGGTCGTATGTGGGGAAGTTTGAATATATTGAGATTCCTCCCCATGACAATGTGATGTTTACTGAACGACTCCTTCAGGAATATACATTCACTATTTATGATGGAGAGATGAATGAGGTGGGCACTATCAAAGATAAGATTCATTATCAAAACGGGGAGAAGAGGGCTCCCCTATGTGAAATCACGCCTGTTATAACCCGTAATTTCTTTAACACGAATGATGATATAGAGGTAATGGTTGCTGTGGGTATCAATCCTGCGAATGCCTACGGGGTTCATTACCATTCATACGTCTATACGCTTGGAGGGGAGAAAGATGATTCGGGCTATGATTTGCCGATAATGGAAATCAACAGTTTGATGGGAGATGCTGTGGAGGGACCACGCACTGCCGACGGGAAAGATAATTTTTATTTCACATTCCAGGGAGGTTCAGGGTTTGAGATTCATAACGGAGAAACGGCCGGTGAGAGAGAGCCTGTAAGGTATTCGGGACTAAATATTTTTGGAAGAGCGCTGGATGCTACGGGTCCGAGATTCCTGATGGGGTATAGCGTGCCTGTGCAGCAGTTGCCGGGTGATCAGGAGAATGTGCCTCCGATGATTTCCGTAAGAAGAGGTGAGGATGTTTATTTCATGATGCAGAAATATAAGGAGCCTTTTTATAACCCTTACCAGAATATTATGACCGACGACCTCACTCAGAGGGAGGGGAACAGTTTGGTTGTTGAGATATTTAAAGCTAAGGGTGATGGTGTGGAACAGATTTCAACCACTGAAATACCCGTTGTGCTTGATCAGATGATTAATTCTCAGGGACAACCCACATCTCTCTTTTCATATTTCTCGGTGGGGAATCTGAGATATGGAGGCGATATCCTTTTTGATGCGCCCGGCACTGAGGAGGGTAAGCCTGATTTTATAGTGACCAGAAGTAATTATGTGCCCTCGACCGATGGAATGGTTTATTCTTTTTTCACTTATAAGAATGACGGCTCGTTGAAGAATACGCTTTGCCTTTATTCGATAGGGAGCCGTGCGATGGGGGATATAGAAGGATTTGAACCGCAGCAGATGTTCTTGCAGAGCGATTCTTTTGGATATAGATATCGGTTTGTGGATCTTTATTCGGCCCGGACGGCGGCTATGATTGATGCAAATTATTATTATGAGGAAGATTCGGAATCGGAATTATTATCCACCAATTGCGACCGCACTCCGAATGGCGACTCCTATCTTTATGCTTTTGAGTTGCGTTATCCTCTGGTGGATGATGACGAGAATGATATTCTAAGGTTTATGTATCTTAATGCCGATGGGAAGTATAACCATATCGATTATGTGAACATGGGGAAAGGTGTGGCCTACGCCCAGAGCTATCTCTCCACGGAGGCTCTTCGTCGGAATGCTTATACTGAATTTGACACGCCGGCTTATATGTTGCTAATAAAGCGCGGAGTGGAGGGTTCGCTGGTTAAGATTGAGCAGCTGATGGTGGCCGAGGCGATGTCGGAGGATAAGCCGGAGGGGAATACCCTTTTGCTTCTCGGACCGAAAGATGATAGGGTGTTGACTTCCATTGTGCCGGAATTTCCGGAGGGGGAAAGGAAGGGACATCTCTTCGTGTATTATTACGATTATCCTAAGTCGCAGCTCTCGCTCGATATTTATGGGTTGCCGATAAAGAATGAAATAGGAGGGGTTGAGGATATTCCCGGTTTTGATGGGGATCTTCTGATTTCCGGAGATTTTGTTAGGGCCGAAGGGGAGATCCGGATTTATTCCACTGATGGTGTGCTTGTTTCTTCCGGAAGAGATGAGGCGGATCTTTCCGGGCTCGCAAAAGGGATTTATATTGTAAGGGCAAAAGGGGTGAGCAGGAAGATAAGTAAGTAATAACATCTTTTAGTGGAAGGATATTAAGATAACGCGAATGCGGCGGGTCGTCACGACTCGCCGCATTCGCGTGTTTTCCATAA
>CAZXGU010000021.1:0-26235 GCA_964640375.1 uncultured Sangeribacter sp.
CAAGGAAGTAGTCAATCGTATCAAATTAATTGACCGAGACGGCGTATTCTCCGGCATATGGTGAACAAAATGCGTGAAGACGACACTCACCGTTGCGGATGCGACCATGTCAACTATTGCATCGCTCGGATGTTTTCGCGCGAAATGGCATGTCATAAACATTGTGCCGAAGAATTGCCCCCGAAGATTAAGAAAGAGATAGAGAAAATTAAGGCGCGTCAATAATGAAAAAAGATCTTACAGGGAAATGCGCCCTTGTCACAGGCGCCAGCAGCGGTATCGGTCTATGTTTCTGTCGCGAATTGGCCTCGCGAGGATGCTCTTTGGTGATGGTGAGCAACCAGGAATGTCTCGAAAAAACAGCCGGTGAAATAGCGGAGGAATTTGGGGTGACGACATTCCCTTTTTTCTGCGACCTCACAGCTTTTAACAGCGACGAGAAAATCATGGCTTTTCTTAAAGAAAAAGACATCCATCCCGATTATCTTATCAACAACGCCGGAATATTTTCTTTTCGCCTGATAAGCGACACACCCGAAAGGAAGATTGATTGCTTCATCGACCTTCATGTGAGAGCCGTGACCTCCCTGAGCCGCCTTTTCGCCGAAGAATTTTCCAAAAGAGGACATGGCAGGATTTTGAACATGTCGTCGATGTCATGCTGGATGCCGATGCCCGGAATTGCGCTTTATTCTGCCACCAAAGCATATATCCGTGTTTTCAGCCGCGCGCTCCATTATGAGATGAAAGATTCCGGCGTGAGCGTCACTGTGGCTTGCCCCGGAGGAATTGCCACCGATCTGTTCGGACTGCCGGAGAATCTTAAGCGCCTTGCCGTCAGGATTGGGGCCTTGCAGACCCCCGAGAAGTTTGTGCATAAGGCTGTGGGGAAGATGCTGAAAGGGAAAAAGCAATACATCAATGGCTGGCTCAACCGCTTCTCCATTTTCTTTGTAGCCATTCTGCCAACACCGGTCCGGATGCTAATCAAGCGCAAGATGCTCGATAAAGGAATAGTTAGATAAATAATCCTAATAAATCTTATAACCCTGATAACTCTTATAATCCCGATAAATCTTTAAAAAATTGATTATTTGCCATATTATGGCTAAATTTGTAAAAATTTAGAAGAAATGGCAAATAAACTGGTTGAAATCATCCCTCACAACGCAAAGCGCTTCGGAAAGCGTGAAGCATATCGCTTCTGCTGGCGAAAAGACGGGGAATGGCTCTCCACTTCCTGGAGCGAGTTTGCGCTTCAGGTGGAAGTGGCTGCAAAAGCTTTGGCCGAGATGGGATTGATCGAAAAAGACCGCATCGCGATATGCTCTCCCAACACCCCACAGATACTAATCACCGAATTTGGTGCCTTCAAAAACCGTATAGCCGCAATCCCGGTTTATTCGAGCAGTTCGCAGGCCCAGTTTGACTTTGTGGTCCATAACGGCGGCGCATCGGTGCTTTTCGTCGGCGACCGCCATCAATATCCTTTGGCCTACAATTTCTGGAAATCACATCCCGATAAAATTCGTCACATCGTAATCTTCAAGAACGATGGATTGGAACTTAATCCCGACGACACCGTAAGTGTGCTCTGGGATGATTTCGTGCGTCTCGGAATGTCGGCTTCAGAGGAGGTGGCAAAAGAGGTGGAAGAGCGTAAGGAACGTGCCTTGCCCGACGATATGGCAACCCTCATCTATACCTCCGGCACCACAGGCGAGCCTAAGGGAGTGGTAATAACCCACGGTAATTATGATGCCTGCATCGAAAAGCATATAAAACTTCTGCATAGCATCAAAGCCAACGACCTTTCTTTGGCGTTTCTCCCAATGAGCCATATCCTTGAAAAAGCTTGGAGTTTCTTCTGTCTCACAAAGGGTGTGGCCATTGCTGTCAATTACGACCCTCGCATGATTCAGGAAAATATCCACGACATTCACCCCAACCTGATGTGTGCCGTGCCCCGCTTCTGGGAGAAGGTTTATGCCGGGGTGAAAGAGAAAATTGCCTCAATGAGCGGAATGCAGCGCATGATGGTGAAGCGTGCCCTGAATGTCGGCAAGAAACGCAATCTAACTTATGTGCGGACCGGACGCAATGTGCCCTGGCTCCTTGAGAAAGAATACCGCTTCTGGGACAAGAAGATATTCATGAAGCTCAAACACGCCATCGGCATTCCCGACCCCAATTTCTTCCCTACGGCAGGAGCGCCCCTTTCCGACCGCATCTGCGAGTTCTTCCGTTCGGTGGGAATTGATATAATCATCGGTTACGGACTGAGCGAAACAACCGCCACTGTCACCTTCTTCCCCGAATATGATTACGAGATTGGAACCGTAGGCGTTCCCCTCCCCGGGATAGAGGTGAAAATAGACCCCGAAAACGATGAGATTCTTGTGAAGGGTCCTACAGTCACCCCCGGTTATTATGACAATCCGAAAGCTAATGAGGAAGCCTTCACCGCCGACGGATTCTTCCGTACGGGCGACGCCGGATATTTCACTCCCTCCGGACAGCTTGTGCTCACCGAACGTGTAAAAGACCTCTTCAAGACTTCCAACGGCAAATATATTGCGCCGCAGATGATGGAGAGCCGGTTGGCAGAGAATAAATATATCGACGAAGTGGCCGTGATTGGCGACCGTCGAAAATATGTCACAGCCTTGGTTGTCCCCAATTTCCCTCAGCTTAAACGTTGGGCCCAAAAAGAGGGGATTGCAGCCGACGATTCCGAGCAATTGGTAAAGAACCCGAAAGCCATTGAATTTGTAATGTCGGAAATTGAGAAATTACAAAAAGATGTGGCCGGATATGAAAAGATTAAGCGTATATGTCTGCTCCCTCATCATTTCGCAATCATGCACGGCGAAGTGACCAACACCATGAAGGTCCGTCGCCCTGTGGTGGCAAAAAGATATGCCAGGGAAATTGAGTGGATGTATTCCGATGAATATCCTTTGAAATAAATTTAACGATGATAACTGCAGAACAATTAAAAGATGTGGCCGAGCGCCGCGATGCCCTTCGTCGGTACCTCGATATAGATTCAAAAAAAATAGAGGTAGAGGAAGAGGAATTGCGCACTCATGTGGCTGATTTCTGGGAAGATCGCGAAAAAGCGGAAGCCCAGATGCGCAAGATTAAAGGATTGCATTTCTGGATCGATTCCTTCACTGCGCTCGACAAGCAGGTGAATGAACTCGAACTCGCCATGGATTTCTTTAAGGAAGGATTGGTGGAGGAAGCCGATATCGACTCGCAATATGACGCCGTGTTGAAAGAGATAGAGAAATTGGAGCTTCGCAATATGTTGCGCCGTGAAGAGGATAAATTAGGAGTGGTCCTAAAGATTAATTCCGGCGCCGGAGGCACAGAAAGCCAGGACTGGGCTTCGATGCTGATGCGTCTCTACCTGCGCTATGCCGAGCGCCACGGCTATAAGACATCAATCGCGCAGCTGCTCGACGGAGATGAAGCCGGCATTAAGTCTGTAACTATAAATATTGAGGGAGATTATGCCTACGGCTTCCTGAAAAGCGAGAACGGTGTGCATCGCCTTGTCCGTGTCTCTCCCTATAATGCGCAGGGCAAGCGAATGACAAGCTTTGCCTCTGTCTTTGTCACTCCCTTGGTCGATGATACAATTGAAATCGAAGTGGAAACCGCACGCATCTCCTGGGATACTTTCCGTTCGGGTGGTGCCGGAGGTCAGAATGTGAATAAAGTGGAATCCGGTGTGCGTCTGCGCTATCAGTATAAAGACCCCTACACCGGCGAGGAAGAGGAGATTCTTATTGAAAACACCGAGACCCGCGACCAGCCAAAGAATAAAGAAAACGCCATGCGTCAGCTCAAATCTATTCTTTACGACAAAGAGCTTCAGCACCGCATGGAGGAGCAGGCCAAGGTGGAGGCCGGTAAAAAGAAAATTGAATGGGGGAGTCAGATCAGAAGCTATGTCTTCGACGACCGCCGTGTAAAAGACCACCGCACCAATCATCAAACTTCCGATGTCAACGGAGTGATGGATGGTGAGATTGATGATTTCATCAAGGCTTATCTGATGGAGTTTGCAGCTTCCGAACAATAGTCTGTGGGGTAATACCCCACAAGCAATGATAGTCGCCTCTGAAGCAGGGTTTGTCGCCAAACACTGAGCAGGGGCGACATGTCATATCTAATTGAACCGTGTCGCTCTCGCTCTGGCCTCTTCCCAAGAAACCTGTATAAGGATGAGTCGCGCCCCAGACGCTAACTGTGCGCAGCCCTGTCAGAGATGCCAAGTGCATATTGAATGAATCCATCGATAACATCGCGTCGCAATGGCTCAGAAGAGATAATTCTCCCGGCAACCCTAATTTCGCTTTCGCCATATTCACAACCGATGGGTAACGGCGCGACATAGTTTCAATCGCCTCCTCCTCATTCTTGCCAAACCCGAACACAAAGATTTTCTCCCCGGGCTCCCCGTTGAAATGCTCCACCACCTTATCGAGCAGCTCCAAAGGATAAATCTTCCCTCGATGCTTTGCAAATGGAGCTATGGCAAGCCAATGTTCACCCTCCTTCTTGGGAGGGGTCACAGAAGCAAAGGCTTTCGGATCCCCTTTCCCTCCCGGCGAATCGGTAAAGATTGAGGTGAAAGAATCCTTTAAGGCGAAGCCGGCTCTGCGCAATGTGTCGTCATAACGAGCAGTCGTGGGCTGAAGGGGGAGAAGATGTTTATTCTTGCGACGTGTAAGCTTAGCCTTCTCCTTGCGCCCCTTGTTGATTTTCCTAAAGGGGATGCCACGAAGCGTGAAGAAAAGGCTCAGCAGTTTAGTGCGCAACACATCATGGAGATCGATGAAATAATCGATTCCATATCTCACTCTCAGAGAATCAGCCAAGCGATACATCCCCCCGACACCCTTATAGTTGTCGAGATCCACTCCCACCACTGTCAGATTCTCCGGCGCATTGATGAAAAGCGACGCCGGGTGATGACGGGTAAGGAAATAGAAATTTCGGTCAGGGTTTGAGCGGCAGGCATTATACACCGTGGGGAGAGCCATCGCAATATCTCCTAAAGCTGAGAAGCGTGCTATCAGGATATTCCGCGCCTTGTTCCCCTTACTTCTTTGCATAGAGCACCGGGTTGGTCGATGGGTCGTTATACATTTTCATCTGCCTATATACTTTCATATATTTCCTCCCCGTGGAGATATCGTCTAAAAGGGTGTCGATGGCTTGTGAAAGGTCTTTGCATTGTTCGCGGAGCACATCGAGTTTACCCTCGCATTTGGCTATATGCTCGGCATCGGCATCCTTGCGTTCGGCTTGCTCGCGCATGTGCCATATCTTGAGGGCAAGGATAGAAAGCCTATCGAGAGCCCACGCCGGAGACTCAGTATTGATTGTGGCGTCGGCATTTACTTTAACATCCTTATATTTATTGCGGAACCAAGTGTCGATATCCTCCACCATGTCGGTGCGCACTTGATTCGAACGGTCGATTCGACGTTTGAGCGCGAGAGCCTCTACGGGGTCGATATCCGGGTCGCGGATAATATCTTCAAGATGCCATTGCACCGCATCAACCCAATTCTTCGCATAAAGAATCGATTCAAAAGTCCCCTCTTCGTATGGATTCTCGCAGGGGGCATCCACATTGTCATGTTTATGATAATCGGCCACAGAACGGTCGAATACTTCGTTGCAGGTTGCTGTTATGCTCATATTCCGTTTGTTAGTTTTCTTATTGTTTTTATAGTTACAAAGAAAATAAAAAGATTCCATATTTGCAAACACCCTCCTGTAAAGACATAAAAAGAGATGCAACCCCGAAAGGATTGCATCTATTATGGTGAGTGCTTGGCTTTATAGGAAAAGGTTAGAATTCCTTATCTGAAGCCCATGGTTTCACAGTCGTTTCAATTACTCCGCCTCTCGTGGAAGGTTTTCTTACCCGGAAAGTATAGACAGTATTACGCATCACGCCCTGCCATGCCCCGCCATCAAGAGTATTTAGATTCTCGGTAGTGGCTGGAAAACCGGATTCGTGAGGTGCGAAGCTTATTTGTGTCGATTCGATTTCAGAACCCTTCAATCCTGACCATTCGTTGGCCGTGAGGGTTATGATCTCTCGATCTTTATGGTTCACTCCCTTTATTCCAGTCACTGTTTTTCCATCAGAGCCATATTCGAGGAACGACCATTCGTAGGTATAGAACACATATCTTTTCACCTCGCGGCTCTCTCCGTCAACTGTCATTGTCACGGTTTCGGTTGGAGAGCTCAGTTTCTGGTTGAGGAGTGTTCCCTTTCCTCCGGCAGGTTCAACCGGTTGCATCGCTACAGACGAATCAAGCACCGAGGGAAGATAGGGGAGTAGCTTCCCTTTGGAAGGAGTTTTGAGCGTCACAGTCTCGATGATGCCGTCAAGGTCTTCAATCACAATCTTTGCCATGGCACGCGTGAGAGATATATCGGGAAGGATGAAAGGACTATCTTTTTCTAACACAGTATTATATCCCTCCATTAGCGATATATCTATCTTAGTCAAGCCGGCCATGGGTATATGATCTGAGCCGTTTCGGTCTTCCGTTGGTTTCCAATAACAGTTATCAGTAGTCACTGGCCATTTGAGAGTGTTGTTGGCATCATCGGCAAGCCCTTTAAGCTCTGTCATTGCATCGCTCATCTGAGCTGGAACGGAGAATGCTCCTATAAAAAAAGTTTCCCCTTCATATTCCTTCTGGGGAAGCCGGAAGTTTAAAGTCGGTCCCCATGCAGATAGTGAATATCTCACGTTAAGCAATGTGTCTGGATTAACCACCCCGGCTTGATAGAGTCCATGTTTAAGGAAGCCCTGTTCAGAATAAGTTCCAATATAAAGACGATTTTCATTTAAGGCATTCTCTTCAGGCAGTCCACTCGTCCAACCGTCTGCTCGCGTAGTCCCGGTGCTAATCGTTACTTGCATCTCATAACTCCCCTGTGGACTTGGTTCATGAAGATCCTCGGAGGAACATCCTGCGAGAAGAAGAACGACAGGCAATGACATTGAAATCTTGAATATCTTTTTCATATCTTTCTGCTTTTCGCGGTTATTTATTTACTTCCCCATTCAATGTCGTTGCGTATTATCAGCCAATCATTGAGAAAAACGGCTAAGTGAAGCCAATCCTCATCTTCTCGAAGGGAATAAGTAAGATAATAAGTATCTTGCCGATCCAGAAATTCCTGTAAGGTTATATTATCGGGTTTAATCAGTTCTATGAGGTCGATGAGCTTTTCATCTACAAGCGTTATGTTGCTGTCGCCCAAACGAATTTCCATGCGTGCATCCGAATTTTCCATCAAACGAGCCACGCTGAATTCCCATTTTCCGGAGGGGGCGGTGCTCTCCTCTTTGTTGCCGTAGCCGTCGGGAACCTGGAAATCGCCGGCTGTATAGGTGTGGTGACGGTAGAGAATGTTGGATCCCGACACGTTGTTCTGATGATCCATCACGCCGTTAGCATCCGTGAGTTCAACAACATAGTAACCCTCCTCAACAGGTTTGCCGGTGTCTTTCTGGATAAGAACATGGATATCATTGGTGTTCTTCACCATGGGCACTGTGCGCTCTTCCACGCCATCTTCCACCATGTAGCTCACCGATGTTGTTCCATGGAAGAGGCCGGGGAATTTCTTGCTCGAAACGTCGTTGGCATCCTCATCTGTCACAGTCCGTAGTCGGCAGGTCAGATCCTCCTTTGTGGTCACGGCTCTTGTGCCGTCAAGAAGGAAGGGCGATTCCGAAACGAGACCTCCCCAAACGATTAATTCGTAATCTTTAAATCGTTCGACGTTGAGGGGTAACGTCCAGTCGTTGTCGATTAAGGTCTGACGGTCGGCTGTCGATACAGCCGCGAGTTTTCCATCGGCATCGAATGCATACACCTCTGCAGCCTCTATCTGTGAGGCGCGCTCCTCGTATGCCATATTATGCGTGTAGGAGAGACGCACCCGATAATCGGGAGAATAGGCCGGCGTCTGCGGATGTTCTTCAATTATGCACGATGTCATAAACAGAGACAACACTCCGACAGCAAATAGGTTTGTTATGTAGTCTTTTAATTGTTGAATTAACATATTATTGCCATTCAATGTCGTTGACGATATTCTTCCATTCGAGCACTTTGACGCTGATATGGAGCCAATAATTCTGATCATTAGGATCGGGAGGAGTTAGAGGCACTATCGGAGAATTCATGTCCGGAATTCCCACGCCCATTCCGCCGATACCGTTAATTGAAACGTTGTAATAGTGGTTACGAACAACCATGTCGTAGGTAGAGAAATGATTTATGGGCTCGGAATAATAGCCGTATCCTCCGGAATATTTGATACAGCGAGTTTCAAAGTTTTTCCCCTTGATTTTCATCCAGCCTGTCCAGGAGGTCCAAGCGGGGTCTGTCCTGTCGCTAAGTTCAGTTTGTCCGTCAGCAAGAACAACATCAGGTTCGAGCGTATCTTCCTCATCTCCACCCATTGCTTTAATAGCAGCGGCTTCCGATGTGTAAACAGTAAATTTATCCTGGAATGATACCAACCAGAAAGAACCTTCGGCAGGAAGTTCCTCTACCTTTTTACCGGCAGCTATATCGGCATCCCTCATCTCTTTGGTATAACAAAGGGGTTTCCCGTTTTCATCGGTTATGTTATATTTGCCGGCTATGACTACGGAAGTCCTGCGGCCATAGTCATCATCTCGGTTATCAAAAGCATAAATAGGATCCGTTGCCCCGTATGCAATTGAACTGTGACCTAAATGTCTAACTCCTTTTTTAAGTTCCGACAAGGTGGGCCAATGCACATCCCGCGGGCTCTCTTCATTTCGCAACCAGCTGGAATGACGGTTCACGGGATCGTTAAGATCGCTCCAGTTTTGAACCGGGGTGGCCAACAAGGAGAAAGATGGAAGTTTCTTGATGGTGGTCGTACTCGTGCTGACCGCTGTAAGGAATTGATACTCCGGAACAAATCTGACATTCGCTTTCTTGGAAGTCACCGATGTGCCGTCGCTCGATAGCTGGGCATACGTAACCATATCCTTTTTGGATTGAGGATCGAGCGCTCCTTGAGTATCAAGTTTATACTTATCGGAATATTTATTCTTAATATTCACCTTTGCCACATAGTGCTCAACATTGATTCTTACGGCATTAATATTACCATGTTCATCCAGTGCTTTTATGGCATCTTCCTCTGTTTTGTAGATCTTATCAGCTGTAATCGGAGTCTGATTGGAGAGAAGTCGGTTTTCATCCCAATATCGTGCGCTACTCATATAGAAGAGTTTATTATTACCCTTACTATATTTAGTCACTGTATATTTATCCTCATTAAGGTCTCCTGTGTATTCGCTCTTTTCTCCATTTACCACTACTGCTACAGAGAGCGGCATCCGAGGCAACTTCACAATTGCACATCTCTGCCCTTCATGCCCTTCATCAACCTCAACCCAATAGGCTTGGTCGGTGGCGAGTTTCTCTTTTCTTGCGTAACGGGTAAAGTAGAGATTGTTGCCGCAATAGAAAACAAATGCAGCGTTTTCCACTTCCGCCTCCTCTTCGGTGGGGGCCGTCGTTTCAAGCGCACGTGTGTTTGACACCCCTGGGAAATCGATTCTTACATAACCGATGTTGCCCTCCTCATCAATAGGCTCGAATTGAGGAGCATCAGGCATGTCGCTGCTGCAGCTTCCAAGAAACATAAGAGTTGAAGCAAGGGTGAAGCTATAAATTCTTTTCATGTATCTCATTTAGATTAGTTATTTTAATATGAAAGCTACTTATTAGGGCTTTATCTATTCCCATAAAGCCCTAATAAGTAGATAGTATTCTTTAGTTAAAAGGTGTTTCCACAGTTATGCGGCTATCAGTCGAACACCACAATCTCTGGTTCCGTAGCGCGGTTCACAATCTTGATGGCGCTCTTCACTGCATCCCCGTTGATTCCTTTGCGACCTGATTCCTCGAAGAGTTTTCTTGCCTCTTCATAGTTGCCTGTCTTGGCTGCAAGCACGGCGCGTGCATATTCAGCCTCTGCTCCGTAGCCCGCTTTGTCAAGATAGCGTTTTGCTGCCCCGTAGTCGCCGCGCATCATCGCGCAGTTACCGGCGTTCAGATTGGCAACTTCATCTTGTGGATAGAGGTGGGCGGCCGTGTCGAACACATCGGCATATTCGCGGCTCTTAGGGTCGAGCGTCTCCGCATATATGAAGATTTCGCGAAGTGATAGCTTGCTCGGATTAGTGCGGAATATGCGGCCGATTTCTACAGGGTCGGTATATTTTCTTACCTCAAATTCCACAGTATAGTCTGAATGGCGAAGTGCCGGATACCATTCGCGCAGCATATATTTATAATCGGTCGGAAAATCTTTTGCGAGCTTGGCGTCTTTGGCGTCGGGTTCAAGGTCGGAATCAATCACTGCAAGGATTGCTTCTTTCTTGGCCAATGTGCTCTGCTCCACAAAGCGGCGAAGTCCCGCCCAGTCTTCCGGTGTCCAGGAGGTGCGCATCAGATTCTTGGGGAAGGTGTAGAGATTCTGAACATACTCTGCCAAGGCCTCGGTTCGACCTTTAGCAAGGCGCGTATTGTTGGCGTAGGAACCTTCAGGTGAAGCGTAACCGGAAATAGAGAGCGAGGTGATCTTCACGTCCGGGTCAGACTTCACTGAATCGATCGAGGCGCGAATCTTCGCAAGCTCCTGCGGATTCTTGCGATAGTCGGGACGGATATTGGTGGTGTTGACCACAAAGTCGATATAGGCCTCGCCGCGGATGTTACGCATCTTTACGCGTTCCTCCACAGGAGTGACAAACTGTAGATCGAAATCCATGGGACGTTCTCCCATGTCGATGCGTGCCAAGGGGCGGTCGGCCACGGTCTTGCGGCTTTCGCAGCAACCAACATTCTCTACCACCAAGTCGATGTCGGCTTTCTCCATCCAGGGTTTCCATGCCAACGATGCCTTGTAGGGGAGCACTTTCACTGTGCCCGAACGGTAGAATTTAGTTTCGTCATCCTTGATGGCTCCCGTGCGCTCGGCCTGAATCATGCGGTTGCGTCCCGCGATGGTGATGCTTTCGAGACGGACGGAATCCTTTTCTCCCTTCACAACCGGGATGATGCGAGTCTCATTATTGATACCCTTGGGGAGTTTCGATACATTTATATTAAAGGAGAGATTGAGGTTGTTTTCTTCGTGTGCGGCTGCGAAATCAGTGATGGCCACATCAGATGCCTGAGGCATACGCGCCCACATAGTGGAAGCAAGAAGTGCACAGGCTGCAAATATGAATGATCTTTTCATTGTTTTTTTCGATATTTTTTAAGTGGCTCTTTTTAGAATATATACACTAAATTGAGGGCAGCCTTGGTGGGCCCGAAATAATTGTGGGTAGCATTATCCTCAAGTTTGTTGCCGCATCCGGCACAGGGATAGCTGTCATATTTGGTATAGCTCCAGCCGATGCCGATTTCTGCTTCGAGGTTCCAATGCTTGGCCAGCATCCAGGCGTGCCCGTAGGTGAGGCCCGCGCCGCCATACCATCCCTGGTAGCGTGCATCCTTGAGATTGCGGAAGTTGGTGCCCAACAGCATGAAAGGCATGTTCACTTTGCCAATGTTGTATTGACCGCCATGGAGTTCGAGCCCGATGAAATTGCCGTGCATGGCTTCGCAGAACCAGTAACGGAACTCAGGCTGTGCCATCCAGTGTTTCCACTGTTTGTAGTCGGAAAACGACCAGCAGTTGAAGTCGCCGTTGATATCGAATGTCCAACGGGGTGCCATCTTAAACTCTAACCCTAAGTTGATATTGGCCAGAGCATCATAGATAAGATTGGTCTTGATAGCCGCGTTCTGCGCCTCGGCACGCGGTACGAGCATTGACGCGGCGGCGAAAAGAATTGCAAAGAATGTGGGTCTTTTCATGATTTTTATTACTATGTGTCTGCGCAAGGTGTGGAAAACAGTTCACCTCACGCCGGTCGTGGATTCCCTTCAAGTTCCCGTTCGGCAGGAGCAGCCGGGGTTAGTTAAGCCTCTACTTCATCTCTTGAGAAAACGCTGTAATATCCTTTTCTAAAGCAGAGTATATAGTCAAGTGCAAAATTAGCTAAAAATTTCTTATATACAAATAAAATTTCATCTTTTTGAAAAATTATTTTAATACGGCTCTTAATTATCCAATCGTGAATTATTTAAAGTGTATTTATAAATCCCCTCGGATGTGCTTCCTCTCTTGCCTAATAAGCAATCGATTTTTTTATGAATGAGATATAATTTGTTAAAAATGGGTGGTTTTTAAGCAAATTAACATCATTTAACATTAATGTGCCAAATTTTAATACATAATATTTTGCATTAATGTTATCAAGTCTTAATTTTGCATTTAGCTTAACTAAAATGTTCAGATAGCTTAACTCACTCCATAAAAATGGTATGCCCGGGTTTGCTCTTTATCAGTGGAGATTCGGGTCAAAAACTGACAAATAAATTCATTAAATATTAACCGGGGGAGAAATCCCCGCTAACCAAACAAATCAACATGAAAAAAATCGTTCTTGCATCAGGCGTGTTGGCTCTTGGGCTTCTCGCATCCTGCTCCAATGATGCTCCGGTTTCTCCGGATGATTCAAATGTGACTGGCGATTACCGCTACATTGCTGTCAAGATTGCGCCTAATGCCGCTACTCGTGCATCTCAAACTGATGCCGAAGTAATTGGTGATGATAACGAACGCGCCATCGAATCGGCTACTCTCTATTTGGTCGGCGATAACGACACCGTTATGGCACGCAATTTTAATGTGAACTTCACCGGTGCCGGCAATAAAACCGCTACCACTATCGCATTCCCGGTTACACCAGAGTATTTTGAAAAACTCACTGCTAACGCAGGCAATGGGGCTAAGAAGTATAAGCTGTATCTTGTAGCGAATGCTGAAAAGAATGGTTTCACGATGAATGTCTTTGATGATGATGCAGTCGTTGAAAAAGATAATTGGGGCGACGGCGACAATAAAGGTCGTGCCGGCTATTTCTATATGTCTAACGACGACGTTATCGAAATCACTCTCCCCGCATACGATGCAACAAGCGCTTCTGCTAATGGTAGCTCTTCTGCTACTGCTTGGCCTATCAATGCCAATAATCAGATTGTCCTTAATCGTCTCGCCGCTCGCTTCGACCTCAAGATAGATGCTGAGCCCTATACCGATGATGATAATAAAGGATCATTCGAGGTGATCGGTGCTCGATTGATGAACATCAACTCCAAATCTTATCTCTTCCGCCACATGTCGGAAAACGGGAAGGCTGACCAGGCTGTAGTGTTCGGTCGCGAAGGACATCTCGTAACTCCTCACGCAGATTGGTATGGCAAGACTTGCACCCCTATGGGAAGTATAATTTATCGTGAAGGCACAGCTCTCGATGAATTCAAGGCTGATGAACCAGTGAAGTTCGACTATGGTTTCGAATCTGCTATCGAGGATGTGGTCACCAAGGATTCTCCAAAGGATGTGATCGACGATCTCGTTTCTTACAAAAACGTTACCTACATGGCATTCAAGGCTCAATTCAACTATCCCGGTTGGACTGACGGTACTAAGGAATTCGCTGTGTATAATGGTGAGATTGTTGGAACTCTTGCTGAGATGAGAGATCCCGACTTCAAGCCCACAGGACTCAGCGACGAGAATCGTCCCTATGTTGTCAACACTCTCAACAAACTTCGCGACGAAAGCAAAACCGATAAGGGAATCAACGAGCAGACGCTTCGGGATAATGAATTCGACTACTTCAAGCCCGAAGGTGGTAAATATTACTGCTATTATACTCACCCTCTCTATAACGCCATTGATGAGGATAACGAGTCGTTGGATTACTGCTGCAAATACCGCGTGCGTCGTAACCGTCTCTACAACATGGATCTTGAGTCGATCTCTAAGATTGGACACGATGGAAACTTTATCCCCGATCCTATCATTTTCGAGGATACAAAGTGGATCAAACTTAACGTTCAGATCAAGTCTTGGCGCATAAGCAACAACTCTTTCAATTTCTAAAAGAGTGTTGAAACAAGATTAATGTGAAGCGCTCAATTAGACAATGCTGCTTCACAAAATCAACTCCCGGCGGGGGGTGAAACCGCCGCCGGGCACTAAATTAAAATACCTGAAAATTCGTGAAACTAAGATTTGTTAACCATTCGCTTTATGTAGCGTTGCTCGGTGCCGCCGGTCTCCTTTCCGGATGCAGCGTCTTCGAGGATCTTGAGCCCTGCCGCAACAATGCCCAGATCCGCTTACGTTACACCCGTAATATGGCGGGAAGCGACCGTTATGCATCTGATGTGCATTGCGCGCGTGTGCTTATTTATGACGCTGCCGGTAATTATGTCTCCACTTTCACCCCCGAAGGGGCTGCTGTGGATATCCCTCTTCTGGAGGGAGATTATCATGCAATTGCCTTTGGTGGCATGCATTGCGAAGAATCATCGTTTGGTTATAACCTCGATGCTGCGCAATCCCATAATTATTTCAACCTTGTCTCCGAGCTCCGGAACTCACGGGCTGCTGCCACTGAGTCGGCTTCCGCTTTGCATTCCCATTTCCAAAGTTTTGCCGATTTCCACATGCAGAACCTCGAAGGCGCTCATGTGCCCGTCGAGATCGACCTCACAAAAAACACAAACCATATCTCCCTGGAGATGGCCTGCAAAGGGGGGGTGCCTATCGCTGCCGGCGCCTATACTGCCACAATCACTGCTGATAACGCTGTCATAAGTCATGACGGGAAAATCGTCAAGCAATCTGCCCCGGTCATTTATCGACCATTCAGCACCGGATACGGTCCCCTCTCTTTGACCGAGAATAAGAATATCGCTTGCATTTCCCAGGAATTCGATTTATCAATTATCGATGATCAGGACGCTCCTGTGCTCCGAATTTATGATGCAAAGGGTGTTTTGGTTTATACTCATTCTCTTATGCCGCTCTTTGAAAAAGCCAAACAGCATGAACTCCCGGATGTGGGTATGAGAGAGTATCTCGACCGTCAGGACAACTGGCTGATTCAAATAACCGATATTGAATCAGGAAACGGTTTCACCAAAGTCTCCCTCTTTATCAATGGTTGGCAGGTAGTGAATAATAAATTTGAGTTATAATCCGGCTTTTTAAGAAGTCATAACTATACAGAAGGAATCAACATGAAAAATCGTTCAACCTACTTTCTGATGCCGCTTCTTGCTCTTGCCGGAGCCTCCTGTGCTTCCGACAATCATGAGCCGGGATCCCCTTCTTCCGTAAAGTCAGCATGGATCGCTATGGATATAGTGGAGGGTAGCAATACACGTGGCTTTGATGTGATCGATGATGCAACCGATCCTACTTCTCTTATTACGCAGGTCAACGTCTATCTCACTGATGAAAACGATGGAATTATTGCAGTCGGTATCGGATCTTTGGACTCTAAAAAATATGAATCCGACCGTAAAAAAATTAGCTTAAAGGCAAGTATCGATGCAACTGCTCCTTTAGAAAAAGGGACAAGCTATCGACTACGGGTTGTTGCTAACGGTTCGATGCTTAATTCTTTGAGTCGAGCTGCCCTCAACCAAGATCCGGCAGATCATCAAAACCTTCTATGGAATTATACAGCTTCCGGCTTTAACAACTTTAGCAAAAAAGGGCTGCCTCAGAATGTTATGCCCATGGCTACTGCGGGAGATGACTATGCAATGGTAACTATCGATCCGGATAAGGGAACTGAAAATAATCCCTATACAGCTACGGGAGAAGTGAAACTTACCCGTATGATGAGTGCGATTGATTACGATCCAGGCACAAAAGCCAACAAATATAAGGTCTCCCACCATGATCTGAATGTGAAATTTTTGGCTATGCAGCCTGTCAACGTGGCCGGGGCAACCTACCTTCTACAACGCGCTTCATCTGCCGGTTTGGTCGAAACTCCCATTCAGTCAACTTGGCATGCTGCTCTCCCGGCGGCATATACTTCTGTCACCACCGCTCTCTCTAATGTGGTGGCTCCAATATATGAGATGCAGGAAAAGGATTTGAAGACTATTTGTTATGTCACTGAAAATGTGCCCTCCAAAAACAACGTGACCCTTGGAAATGCAACCGGATTGATCTTCATCGCTAAGCTGGAGGCCACATCTGATACTCCAAAAACTATCGCCGACTGCATAAATTCTACATCCGATAACCATCCTACATTGGCTTATTTTGACGATGGCACTTATCAGTCGGGTCTGGAATTGTATGTTTCCGCAAAACATACCGATCCAAATTGGCATCTCGTGAAGTGGGAAACTATAAAAGTTGGTGATAAGGAAGTGAGCGGTTATATTGTTCGCTATATCAAGCCCATTCGTCATGGCGGTATTAATTCCGACACCCTGGATGACAACGGTATTGATAAAGCTCCCGCGGCTGCTTCCGACGGAATCTGCGATGATATGGAATATGCCACAGTCCGCGGATTCAGATATGTTGTCCGAATCGCTGATGTAAGTTTCCTCCCGCATCTTTATAATCCCGACGACTCTCCTGAAGATGGTAAGGGCGACCTCGATGTGCAGATGTATTTGCCTAAAAGCTGGACCTACCATCGCCGTGTTGATAAACTTGATAACCTTTGAAAGTGAAAACATCCATGATACGTAAACTCTTATCAATAATAGCAGCCGTAGTGCTTTTGGGCAGTTGTAGCTCCGATGAGCCTTTCGCTCCTGTGGGTGATGGCGAAACCGCCCTGCAGATTCTTGTGCCCGACACTAAGATGTCGCGCGCCACGCGTGCTGAAAAAGGTGAGGCCGATACTCGTGCACTCGATCCTACCTATGATCTTGCAAATCAAGAGGCTAATATCGAATCGCTTTATCTCGCCGCTTTCTATAAAGAAAATGGCGTTAACAAACATTATTTTATCGATCTTGCCCAGTTATCTCCGACAAGAATCAATAGCATTTATGCTGCCTACACTCTTCATCTTGTCCCCGCTGAGTATAACATCTATATTCTTGCCAATGTTAAGCTCGACAATTCACTATTGTCGAGACTGGAGGCTGAAACCACGGATGCTTCTCTCGAAAATAATGTGAAGAATCTTCAACTCAATGCTTCAGATAAATTCTTACCTGGCTCTCTTCCTATGACATTTTCTGCCTCCCAAGTGAAGGTGGAGGAGAAAAAGACAAAGGTGGTGGAAGCTAAACTCTCTTTTGGCGTCGCTAAAGTGAGGTTCACTATGCTGTATAGCAATTCTTTTGGAAAAAATTATTTCCTCGATATGGATGCTTCCAGCCCTGTGGACATCAAGAATTTTTATTCCGAGACCCTTGCTTTCCCCTCTACTTCTCATAAGGGGAAGACACCTGTGACCAAGAATAACTTTTATGCCTCTTCAGGGTTCTGTACATGGCCTGATATTGTTGGTGCATCCTTCGCAACCGACGATGACATGTTGGAATATCTTGAAGAGTGGAATAAATCATATTCAGGCGACAACATGACTGGTGATGATCCTTTGGCTAAACTTTCTCCGATTGCTTCTCTGACACCGGAGATTGTTAAGAACAATAATTATCATTATTCTCATCAGACTGTGGCATATATCCCTGAATCTCTGGATAAAGAAAAAGATTCTGAAGCCACAATTCTTTCAATTAATGCCAAGAAGTGTAAACTCGATACTCCAAATGTAAAGGAGGAAAACACTTTCAATGTCGTGGCCGGCGACGAAGCCGACGGAAAAGTTTCTTTGAAGCGCGGACATTTCTATGATATTATTGGATATGTTAACCCGGCAGGTGATCTTGTTTATCGGATTGCTAAAGATATTAAATGGGATCCTAAACCCTTAAATGTTTCTTTGGCAGGTACTGTTTATCTCGACTTGGGAACAACCGAAATCCCTAAAGTTTCTGGTCTCGAACCTTACTATTTGAGCTATAGAACTAACTCTCCCGCTGTTAGTTTTGAAAGTGATACCTACGGCTCTCAAAAAATCCCTTATTTCCTGATCACTATTGATCCTAATCAGGAGGATATGCTCCAGGTGAGTGTTAATCCCGTTTGTCCGGAAAACGGCACTGATGTAAGAGGTAAAGGATTTTGGGTGCAGACCGGTAATCTTCGAAAACGCGTAAATGTTCGTACTGCCGACTTCTCGGAATTCATCTCTATCACTCCTGCTACTCGAACTGTCAATGTGTCTCAAATCATCAACGAACCTGACTATCCTGTCTATTTCTATTGGTCAACCAATAAAAAGGATGTGGAGCTTTGGGTGGCAAGTTTGGCAATGCAGTACAGTAACGAATCTCAAAATGCACTTTCCATCTCTTTCCAGCAGTTAAATGAAGACGGTGAATGGGTCAAAATTGATGGCGTGGCTGATAATCAGAAAGTGAGTAATAACACCAGATATGGCTTAGGCGTTACCATGCCACAATCCGGTCGTATCAAAGTTACTATCAAGGATCCCACTAATCCTAAATATTTTACTTCGGAAATCACAATGAAACTCCAGGTTAAGGGTAAGAGTAATGTGAATTCTGTTCAGGCCACTGCTGAATCAAACTTCAGAATCATCCCCATCCCTACTAAATATCGTGTGTATTTCAAGGATGAAAATTGGATCAGTAACGGAGGACATTGGTCAAATGTGCATGTCTATGCCTATCAACCCTTGGAAGTCCATGATGCTCTTGCCGGTATTGATGTTGCTGTGATGGAAACTGCAAGAAAGACCGACTGGATTGAATATTCATTCACGGGTAATCTAACCTTTAAAGGATGGAAGCCATACGGTGGTACGGTCGATCCTACCGACGCCGGGATTTCTTCAACAAATGATTGGTCAGTTGACGGCTATCTCAAAACATGGAACCCTCTTAATGGCTTCCAGGAAAATAAACCCTCCTATGGTGTCTGGAGAGAGGGTGCCGGCGACCCGGGCGCATATAGCTCAAATGAAGTTAAGGATAAATATTATTGGGATATTGAGCTTATGCCTGGCTGGAGAACCGGTGATGTGGAAAAAGATGCTAATGGCACGCAGATAGGAAAAATGGAGTGTCAACATTGCATCGATTCAAACTATCAGAATGTCCTTTGGCCTGGTGTGGCTATGAAGAGGTCGTATATTCATCCCGGTTGGTGGTATGTGGATCTGCCGCTGCTTGCTAAGCCAGGAAAAACATACTTGATGTTTACTGCTGTGCAGGGTGGAAATCATGCCAAGGAGGATTTCCGCTTCCCGGATGACAATGTCCCCGGTGTGATCTTGCCGAATTATCCTGATAAGGAGGCTTGGTATCTCTGTGATAAAAATAATATTTCTGCTTGGGGTGCCGGAAACCAGAAATGGACCAACGAGTTCACCGATGAAAAACCTCAATAATTTTTCACTTTAACTTTAAACTAATTCAGATGTCACGATATAAACTTTCATCTCTATTGATGGGCGCCCTTCTTCTTCTGGGAGGGTGTTCCACCGATGAGTTCACTTGGAATGGAAAGGAGGTTGATAGCGATAAGGTGATGATAACACTTCACCGTGCTGATTTCGACCGAAGCCAGGCCGGCACTCGAAGCATTGACCCGTCTGCCACTATTGATAATCTCACTCTTGTGGTTTTTGATGATGACCAAACTAATGGGGAAGTCATCAATATAGAAGCCGACCAGATAGAGAGCGATGTTAACAACGAAATATACGCTATTTATCTTCCCTATAATGATATAGTTGGAAAAGGAACTCGATGGCGTTTCTTCGCAAATGCTAAGTCAGAATTGGCTAATTGGGCTGCAACCACTAATCGTCATGAGGATTCTCTAAAGGATATCCAATTTGATCAGGCTTCTCAGTGGGGGGCATCTAATGCCTCTACCACAAAGGCTGTCCTCTATACTCCTGTTCAAGTGATACCAGAGGATCAAATACAACCCGGACAGGTTTTAAATGCTGGAACTTCAACCCCACTGAAGCGCATCTATGGAAAAATTGATTTCAAGATCAATATTTCCGATACTCAGCAAAGTCAATACAATCTCCAGGTTACAGGTGTTGGACTCCTACAGAAATCTCCTGAAAAAGGTGATATTATCGGGTCAACGGCCACTAATCCGGAGGAATATCAATTGTCGCAAATTAATTGGCTCGTGCCAGGAACCGGTAACACCTACAGTGTCTCATTGCCCGGTCAGTCATTCTCTGCATTAGAAAAAAATAAAGTTCTCACTATGAGAACTTATCCTCTTGCAGAGGAACTGACTGGAAATCCTCACGAACAGGTGTTGATGATTGTAAAAGGCCGATATCAATTAGGGGAGAAAGATGAACATGGTAACGTGGCGCAATACACATCTTCCGATGTATATTATGCAGTCCCCGTTGCTGGAGTCGCTCCTAACCAATACTGGACCGCTACTATTACTGGTGTGGGCTCTGCTGGTCATCCTACTATTAATGAAGCATTGGATAATCCCAGCGGGCTTGCTGTCGTTTTCTCAGATGAAACTGCCGATATCACTTCAATGGTTTCCGACGGTGAAAATGCTCTGGCTGTAGGCGACACCATCACCATTGATGCTGCCGGCAACCAAGTGTTGGTTAATAATATGAAGCAGGCATTTTTTAGTGTCCGTTTCCGTTATTCCGCTTCGGAGACAACTCCGGCTCGCGATATGCTCGAATATGAATGTGTTGATGAAAATGGCAAACCGGCCTGGTTGAAAATTAATCTTCAATCAGTAACTGAAGAAACGGGACATGGTCCTGAAAAGCTTAAATGGTACACCGCTTCTTTTGGTGTAGCCTTGGATAGAAATAATGGAACCGACAGAGAATGTCACTATCAATTTAAAATTAAGGGTAAAGAGTCCATGAAGAGGGATGTGCTTTTCCTTCAGCAAGCTCCTGAAGGTTTTAACGCCGCTTCTGATGCTTTCAAAATTTCACTTAATATTTCCGGCGCTGCAACCTCTGATAATGGAACTATCAGCGATTATGGAACATTCATAAAGACCGCATCTTCTTCTAACGGAACTACTATCTGCGACGGCATTTTCCCCAAACTGAATGGCGGAAGAATACGAAACGAAGGTCTCCACATTCCAATGCCTAACGATGAATCTGTCGTTTATACATATACTATAAAGGTTAATCCTGCTATCACCGGTGCTTATCAACTTATTAAATCAGCGAATATGCCTGACGATATGGTGGAAATTAGTGGTAGTAGCACGTCTGGTAATTTGACAGCAGATACTCAATGGACAGTAAAGTGCCAAACCCCTCGTAACTATGATTACACGGTGTATCGAGATGCCATAATCCTTAAGGTTGGCGATTCAGAATATACTCTTGATCTTTACCACACTGGCTTCTTCCATAAAGTGTCAGGTCGATGGGGGTATTATGAAGTGTTTACCGTGCCTTCAACCGGAGCTCATTGGCTTGACAGAAACCTCGGTGCTAAATCTGCCGGTATGGCGGTAAACAATAACAATGCTTATTTAAGTGGGGCGTGGCCTCTTTCTTCTGGTGCTGAAGGTGCTTATTTGCTTCAAACTCAAGTGTCCGGTCAAATGCCGAAGGGCTGGGGAATGCCTTCATACGGTAATTTCGAGGCTATATTCACTCAACAGGAATTTACCGTAAATGCACACAATGCAGACGACGGAACTTCCTACACTGCTCCCTCTTTCTCTTTCTTAGCTAAGGAATACGACCGTAATAAACGTGGTGATGAGACAACCATCCGCGCTTATTTCCCAGGTGCTCGATATAAGCAAGGAACCACTTTAAAAGGGGGAAATAAATCAGGATATTATCTCACTACTACTCAAGCTTCCGGCGACTATTATCAAGTAGCTGTGTTTGAGGGTATGAACCTTATCTCAACTACTCTTAACCTTGTGGGAGTGGGTATGCCGGTGCGTCCAATGATCGCAAGCGGTGGTAGCACTGGAGCGCGTATTTATGAGTGTAATGTTAAAGGATACACTCATGTCGCTCTTTATGCCTACAATAAGGCTACTCAATTGAAGACATGGCTTACATCTTGGCCTGGTGAGCAGGTGGTGCCTTATTCTGCTTCAATGGTTAATAATGCTACCGGACCCCTCATGGTGTCTAAACATTTCCAGAAGCAGGTTTATTTCGATTATGAATCGAATCCAGATGTTGAACTTCGTGTGATTTTCAATATCTGCGATCAAAATGGTAATGTGACCCATTCTAATATGGTCACGGAGACGAAAAAAACAACTGCTCCCTATGTTGGAACACCTGATGCTACCGAACTGGCCAACCATAAGAAAAATCGCGAAGGTATAAAGTTCAAACACGGGGCAACATATTCACGCGAAAATGGTCTTACAGGTGTTGCGGATGGGGCTAAAAACGGTAATTGGTCCGGTGGTAAGAAGCCTACTGCTAAAATCGTTCTCACTTTCCCAAGACTGGTTAAGAATTCCGCAATTTACGAATATGTTTATCTGCGCAACTCTTCCAATCCTATCACTTACCCGGGTTCCGGAAAGGTGAGCAATGGTTTGTTTAAGGCAACTGAATCCTCGGGAGGTTATTACTCTGTCACCATCTCTGTGCCTTACGAAGAAGCTCAGGCTCCTACAATTACTGAAGCATACTTGAAAGGTTTGATTAAGAGCCACAAATTCTATAAGTCTTCTAATTTGACTGATGCTAATGCTTATGACGGGGCAAACGCCGTGTCTTGGACTGGAAATGTTGGTATTAAATTCGATTCTTTCAACGCCTCAACGAAAACTCTAAATGTAACTATTTGGAATAACTCTGGTGTTAATCCTCCTGCCCCTATGCCTAAACCGGAAGCAGTGAGAGGCACAATATATTACAAGGGTTACAATGGACGAGTTCCTGCTACCGACAACGGTAATGTTTATATTTCTTATAGTGGCGGTACTAATCCCGTTACTAAGCAACTCATGACCAAAGTTTATATAAATGGTGAGCTTTGGTATAAGTATGAAAATGTGCCTCTCGACAATACCGCGCTTCAAGTCCATTCTAACCAGAATAATGATTATAATCAATCGAATAGCGATGCTAAGCCCAATATTAAGGCTGACTATGAGGCGACCGGAAGCACTGAACTTTACTACTATCTAAGCTCTGATAATGATTGGAAGTTGATTCGCACAACAGCCGGCGGCGGTGGTGGCGGCGGTGGCGGAACTAAAGCCAACCTTTATCTCCGTGGTGTTGTGAACGGTTGGAACGCATCGTCGGATTATCAGTTCACTACTTCCGATAATAAAACCTTCACTCTGACGGTTTCCAATATGACTAATGGAAACTTTAAGATTGCAGGATCTGATTGGAACAGCGATGCTAATTTCGGATCTGCGGGCACTAACTTGAGCGACGGTACATACAACCTCACACACGGGACAAGTTCAACTGACATGAGTCTAAGCAGTGGTGGAAATGTAACCTTTACAGTGGTTTATAACACTGCTAACGATCATACTAAGGGTGCTAAAGTAACAATAACCCACAATTAATATGGGTAAAGTTTATGATCCGATCGAATAAAATTACAAGAAACTATTAATAGAACTAAGGCTCTGTCGAAGTGACGGAGCCTTAATTCTATCAAATTAGTAAATTAAAAATAAAATTTTCAAAAAAAGAATTCAAAAAATTTGCAGGTATAAAAAATAGTTTGTAATTTTGCGTTGCAAATCGAAAGATTTGTTGAGTTTGAGTTATAGATTAGGAAGGGTGGGTGAGTGGCTGAAACCACCAGTTTGCTAAACTGACGTAGGAGCAATCCTACCACGAGTTCGAATCTCGTCCCTTCCGCATAATCCGCGATAGTTGCCCCCGAGTTAGGCAGTTATCGCGGATTCTGTTTATGGAGATTGTCTTCAAAATAGAAAAACCGCGCCCTTGCAGGCGCGGCAGAACATTTATAAATGAAGTTGACCCTCACGGGCAGTATATTTTAAAAATGTGCTGTAGCTAATTCATTCGCGATGGAATGGATCGCTTTTTGTAATTTGAGATACTGGCCTTCTCCTGCTTTTACAAGACCCGAAGTATATTTTCGCATGAGTGAGGGATTGATGCCTGCTCTTTCAGCCACTTTTGATACATTAAGAAAATCAAAGTATTCAAAAAAAGACCGCATGTCATAATGATATACGAATTCCAATTCCTCGGCTTTTTTACCTTCTGCTTCCAGAAGTTCTTGAATTTCTCGATACGCTGCTAACATGTCGGCTTTGGCCTCTTGAGGCGTATCTCCAAATCCTAACAAACCGAATTCGGGAATCTCTTCTAACATGTAACAAGAGCATCCTCCATCTTTTGCCATTTCAAATATTATATTGACTTTCATTATTTTGAAATTTATGTCCCATTTAAAGGAGGTTGGAAAACCTCCTTATGTAATCAATAACAACTTAAATATTTATTTTATGAAGTATGGGCCGGGGTGTTACCCCCGCCCATAAATCCAGTGTGAAGCTGTTGGATAGTTAAATCCCTGAGAGTCGACGCACACTGCGTGCGGTGGATGGGGGAACTTCCTTTGAACCATGATGGCCAAGTGGAAATTTCTTTTTCGTTATGGGTGAATACCATATTAAATGATTTCCTCCTTTCCGAATAACCCAGCACCCGGCTCCTCTCAATTCAGCCTCCAGTTCTGAGTACTTCATAATATAAATGTTCTATTGTTATTAACAACATCGCAAAGGTAACAATTTTGTTCCAAGTTTGCAATAATTTTATTAAATAATCATAAATTGCATTTTAATAATCCAACCGTGAACCAAATCCATTCTCGTTCCTTTATAATATTATAACTATCGAAAAACACAAGATTATGGATATAAGGAATTTGTCGAAAAAAGGTGTGGTGGCTGTGGTTTGCGCCACTTCCCTCTTCGCCGGCACTGGGTGCACGGCTCTTAAAAATACTTGGAACGGAATGACCCAGACAGGCCAGGGAGCTGCCGCAGGTGGCGTCACAGGCGCCGCTGTCGGTGCAGGCGTTGGCGCCTTGATCGGTGGAGGTAAAGGCACTTGGATCGGCGCCCTCGTGGGTAGTGCCTTAGGTGCCGGAACGGGTGCCGTGGTCGGTAATGAGATGCAGAAACAGAAGAAGCAACTTGAAAAGGAGCTCGACGACCTTCGCGCAAAGGAAGCCGGTAACGAAGCCGCCCTCAATGATATTAAGCTCGAGATGGTCAAGGACAGCAACAACCTCGATGCCCTTAAATTGGTGCTCGGAAACTCCGTGCTGTTCAACACAGGAAGTTACACCCTCTCTCCCGCTGCTCAGGCAGCCCTTGCTAAGGTGGCTTACAATCTCGGACAATTCCCCGACACTGATGTCACAGTGGTTGGTTACACCGACAACACCGGAACCCAGGCCGTCAATGATAAATTATCGCTCGAAAGGGCCGACGCCGTGAAAGATTATTTAATCAATGCCGGTGTTTCCGCAAGCCGACTCACAGCCATCGGCCGTGGCTGGAACGATCCTGTAGCCTCCAACGCCACAGCCGCCGGACGCGCCCAGAACCGTCGCGTTGAAATCTACATCACAGCCAACAACCAAATGATTCAGCAAGCCGAAAACGCAGCTAAATAATATTCCCACCGGCGGTTACCCCTCACTACCGGTGGTTACCGTCACTACCGGCGGAGCCGGTTATATTATTATTAACCCCGTGTTGGCGACCGTAGGGAGCCTACACGGGGCTTCCAATACCCCTCCACCCTCTACCGGCGGAGCCGGTTGCAAAAAAATCCAAAAAAATCCACAATTATCTCACTTTTCTCATTATTTTTTTGTAAATTTGCCGCAATTTTTACAGGTGAAAATAACAATCTTTCGGAAACAAAATGAACATTAAAGACATCACTGTCAAGTTTGCCGAACCCGCAGAGGCTAAATATTCCGAGCTCATAGTGAAACTGATCTATGAATCAGCTCTTCAGCGCGGCACAGGTATCGCTAAGCGTACCCCTGAATATATAGCCCAAAAAATCAATAGTGGCAAGAGCGTCGTTGCGCTTCACGGCGACCGACTCGTTGGGTTCAGCTACATCGAGAGCTGGGGTCATGGCGATTTTGTGGCAACATCCGGTTTGATTGT
>CAZXGU010000022.1:0-25903 GCA_964640375.1 uncultured Sangeribacter sp.
CCCGCCGCATTCGCGTTATGAAGTCTTAGCTTATAATTTCCAGAGATTACATCTTCAATAAAGACGAGCCTTGGTCGGAGTTGTTGAGATTTCGACGTGCGGAGCGGAAGATAGAACCGAAATCAGCTGTGTAGATAACGGATAGAGTGATCATATTCGCATTGTTTTCAATGTATCGGTCCTTGAAGTAAGGATTAACTGCTGAATAACCCCAAGAGGGATATTTTGTTCCTTTCTTTTCAAACATATACATCCATCCGGCTCCGAATGTCCAATGGTTATTAAGTTTGTATTCCACAGTGAGTGCATCTCCGTTTTCATCTTTGCCCACATAGTTGCCACTGAGATATTTCCCCGGTATCTTTCTCCAGTAGGAGACGGTGAATGGCCCTTTGTTCCACCACACGGTAAAGCTTGCATCGAACGACGTGAGATGATGGCACCAGGCATCACCCATGGTTTCATAATGCTTCAATCCTAAACGAAGGTTAGCGCCAAACCCATAAAGGTCGCTTATTTTGAGATTCAGAGTTCCGGCACCATACCAAGAACGCCGGGCATTTATGGATTGCGAGAGAAACATTTTATCCCCGAGATAGAACATGTCGCTCATTACAAAATCTTCTGTATCGCTATAAGTGAGCAGAAGCGACCCGCTAAACTTCTTATACTGGAAAGAAGGCATTAACTGATAAATGAAATTATTGGCCACCTTCAAATCTGGATTGCCATTCGAGATAAGATATGGCGTCTGCTGTTGTGGATAATCAGTGAGGGCCGTTAGCGACGGGATGCTTGGGGAATACTGGAACGAGGCCTGCAGATTCCATTTCTGCGAGATATTCCAAGAAAGCTGGGCAGTGGAAATGTTACGAATGAAATGGCGTTTGTTGAGGTCGTTCTGAATCCAATATAACTTTCCTCCTGTTGATAAAGATAGATATACAGGTCCTATCTGCTGTCCTAAACGAGCATAAATGTAGTTATTGTTTTCAGTCAATACGGGTTTAAAATCGGTGGTCAGATATTTATTGGTGCTGTGAGACAACGTGTTCTGATATCCTGCCGAAAGAGAGGTATTAACCCCGAATTGATGAATATAGCTTATCTCGCTTATAAGAGAAAGGCGTCGGCTATCCACATCCATTATATATTCATCTGAGCTGTCATCACTAAAAGTATAATCGTTGTTTCGCCGATAATCGCTTTTATTGAGTGTGCCCACCACTTGAACTTCGAGAGCATTATTTTCATTGAAATCTTTCTTGAAGAAAAGATCGAGAGAGGGAGTCAGGTCATTATTTTCCGACTCATTACAGTTTTCATATTCTCCAAGGTAAGAATCGATTGTGGTTGCCATAGTGCGGCTTTTATAGCGATGAGGAGAGATATAGAAGCTCGCGGAGAAGAGAGTGCGAATATTAGGGCTGAAATCATATTTAAGCCCCATTTTATGAAAAGTATAATGGAAGGGATTTCGGTCATGTTCTTCCAGATTCACTCTGAAATCATCTCCGATAAAACTTTCTTTAGCGCTATCGAATACGTCCTGATAATTACGCCAAGAGGGATTGTAAGTTAGGGTGAACTGTGAAGGACCCTGATGATAAGCCGCCCTGACATTGCCATCTACAAAGGCAGTGTTGACAGCACTGCGACCCCATATAAAAATTGATCCGCCATCATTACGTTTTTTAAGAGTAATATTCAAGAAGCCGGAATTCCCTCGGTCGGCGTATCTGGCGGGAGTTATTCTGGAATATTCAATCTTTGCAATATCTTTGGGTTGAATAGCATTGAGATCGTCCATCGAGGAAGGAACGCCGTTGATTAGAATCATTGGCGAGCCCCCGTCAACGCTCAGAGTCCGGTTAATGGGGTTGGCATCCAATCCGGCTAAAGGAAGCTTTTGGAATAAACTCAATGAAGTGGACGAGGCCTTAATATCCGATTCCGAGGGAAATATAACTGTTCTTCCCTTTATGTCAATCATAGAATTAGGAATGACATTCACCTCATCGAGAGTGATCCCTTCTGCCAAAAAGACAGTGCCTACATTTATATTATTGTCGGATTCAATCCTAATCTCAGTTGGGGAGTAGCCGGTCATTGAGATTTCGAGATTGAGAGGCGTCTTTATATTAGTTGAAAGTTCAAACTTTCCGGAGGGGTCGGTAGTGGCTCCGGTGATGAATTGTTTGCCAGCCATGAGGCGGCAGACAGCACCAACAACCACAGTGGAGTCACTATCCGATCTAACCTCTCCTTGAATGGTTCGGGCCGAGATTGTTGCAACCGAAAAGATGGCCGGGGCAATTAATAAAAGCAGACGATGTTTCATAGATTAAGTAGATATATAAATTTAGTGGATGGCTACCCTCTATTGTGCCTGGAAGAAAATCACAGGGGCAAAGAAGGCGAGGATAAGAAGGAAGAGAGTGAAGCCTATTATTATATACGATGTCTTTTTCATTTTGTGACAGTTTAATGGATTATTTATTCTTTTTCTCAATATATTTAGCGTATTGCTTTCGCAAATCATCGGGTGAGATGTTCAGATGATAGAGAAGGTCGAAAAATTCAAAGATGCGAGTATCTTCAAGCTGCTCTGCTTTCTCGGCAAGGATTTTATCGCGAGCATCGGAAGATACGAAAAATCCTATGCCACGCTTATTATAAATAATCCCTTTTTGAGAAAGACGGTCGTAACTCCTCATTACGGTGTTGGCATTAACTTGCAAATCTCCGGCATATTCCCTCACTGAAGGTAGCCGCGAATTAGCAGAGTAACGCTCTTCCAGAATCTCGTTGCATATCCGGTCGGCGATCTGAATATATATTGCTTTATTGCTTTCTTCAAAAATCATATTACTATGGTTTAATTTCATTTTACCACCGGTTGATCACTTCCCACTCTTTAAAGCGATAATAGGAAACAACCCATGTAAATACAATTACGCAGAGAGCGATGGCGTCATAGATCACGATCTGTGTCATCTCGCTTTGGATTCCGAAACTGCGGGGTTCGATGGGTGCGTTGCCCCAGAAAAGTCTAATGCCTTGATAGAAAAGAATGGAAGCCACAATCCCAAAACCCCAGAAGAAACTTAATGTTTTCAAGCCGCTCTTCTTTGGCCATACTGCTGAACCCAATGCGAATAGTGCCTGCATGAGTAAGCCTCCAAAAAGAGTCAACGAGAACTGCACTGCCGCTGAGGTTTCCAAAAACTTGATAAGTTCGGCTCTTTCGTCAGGGGTGATTGCGGAATTATATAGATATAAATCGGTGTTGATATATTTCATGTCGCAGCCGAAGGAGAGGAGATAATGGGGAGAGATGTAGTGAATACAAGATGCTCCATCGGTTGTTGCGCTATAGACCCATACTCTAATAGCGTCTGCAAAGAGAAAACAAAGGAAAGTGAGGACCGGGAAGATAATGATGTAGATTAGAAAATAGGTGGCAAACTTCTCAAAATTGCTTGCAGGGCATGTGAACAGGGCTATCCTGTCTTTCTTCTTGGTGAGAGTCGAAAATGTTTCGCATCCCATGACGCAGGCTATAACCCACATTAGAATAAAGAACTTTAATTCGGAATACCACATTGGGTCCAAAATGTTGGCATGCACAACAAAATTCTTTACAGCTTCCGGAGAGTAATAGCCTTTAATATAAGGCCAGCCCACGCATAATGCTATGGAGAAGAGAAGAATAGCAGAGAAACTTATAAGGAGAGAGTTTTTCTTTTCAACCACATATTTTTTGAAGTAGGCTGAAAAGCGAGAGGCGTCGAATATTTGATTTTTCATTTTTGTCGATAAGTTTAGTTTTGAGTATTCGGTTTTGAGTCTTCTTTTTCGGAAGGTTTATCAAAAATGGCATTAAGAGCGTCGGGATCGTTATGGGCGAACTCAAAGAGGAGTTCAAGATCAATTTCCGTGTCGTTGCCGTCGAGATTAGGGAGGATGAGTGCGTTTCCGGCTAAAGCATTCGAAGCATAGAGAGCTGAATTAATCAGATTGCGGTCGAGAGTCTCGACAAACTTCAATCGTTTCTGAATCTCCATCACACTTTGATCGAAAAGCACGCGGCGGTTGTCGATTATAATGATATTATCGAGCAGTTGCGCCACATCCCTCACCTGATGAGTGGAAATAATGAATATACGATCTTCACTCACGGCTCTGGAAATGAAACGGCGGAAAGCATTTTTCCCGGGAATGTCGAGACCGTTGGTCGGTTCATCAAGGATTAACACTTTAGTGTTGGTGGCCATAGCAAAGGAGAGAGCCACTTTCTTTTTCTGCCCCATTGAAATCTTGCTCACATTAAGATCGGGAGTGAGCTCAAAGAGTGCCAAGTTTTCCATCATCTCATTAAATGAAAAATCAGGATAAAAAGGACTGTTGAGATCCACGAATTGCTGAAGCGACATTGAAGGGAAATCAAATTCTTCCGGCACAATGAATATTTCTGAAACCGTTTCCGGCCGACGCAGACGTGTATTAACCCCATTGAAAGTAACCAATCCCGATTGAGGAGTGAGCAAACCTGTGATAAGATATAGCAAAGTGGATTTGCCGGCTCCGTTAGAGCCAAGAAGCCCATAAACACCACCTTGGGAAATCTCAAGAGAGAAATCTTTAAGCACAGGCTCTTTCCGGCGGCTGTAGCTAAATGTACAATTATCAACCTTTAACATAGTGTATGATGTATTAGTGTTTGTCTGTTTTAGTGTATTAGTGTCTTAATACACCGCAAAAGTAATACAATAATTTCAAAATGCAAAATTTTTAGAAAAATTTTCAAAAAAAATTTTCTTTTTTGAACAATAGTGGGGGTTAAGACGTATTATAGATAGAAAGTAAATTTCCACTATATTTATTATTTATCAAATTAATTTAGACTATGAAAAATATTATTGTTACTTCAGTTTTAGCGCTCGGCACAGTAGCCGCCGCTTCGGCCCAGCAGGCCATTGAGACCCCTAAATTTGGCGATAATTGGTCGCTTGGTATCAAGGGAGGTGTCACAACACCGATGTCTCACAGTGCATTCTTCGGAGGTATGCGTCCGGTAATCGGTCTTGATCTCAGCAAGAAAATCACCCCGGTATTTAAGGTAGGTGCGGAAGGAGACTTCGCAATCAATACATCTCGTCAGAAGGGAAGAGGTCCCGTAAGCAAAACTGCATTCGATGACCAGTACTTAGGAATGTATGGCGCAGTAAATCTTTTTAACCTCTTCGGCGGATATAACGGTTCAACCCGTCCATTCGATATCGACCTTCGTGCAGGTGCCGGTTGGGGTCACAGATATGAGACAGCCATTCAGGATATCAACTATTTCGGCACAAAGTTTGGCTTGGACTTCAATTTCAATGTCAACGACAATGTGACTGTATCGGTTAGTCCTTCAATCCTTTGGAACATGACAGGCAGCCCAGTAGAACAGAGCACAGCTTCCTACGATAAGAATCGTGCCAACTTCAACCTCACAGCAGGTGTGGCATATAACTTCGGTGGCAACGGCTTCAAGGTTGTAGAGCCTTACAACCAGGCTCAGATTGATGAGCTCAACAGCCAGATCAATAATCTTCGTGGTGCAGTCAGCACAATGGATGCAGCCAATGCAGCTCTTAAGGCTAAGAATGGCGAGCTCGAAGCTGAAAACGCAGCTCTCCGCAACCGTCCCGCAAAGGTTGTGACAGAAGTTAAGAATAATCTCGAATCAGTTCGTTACATATTCTTCAAGCTTGGTAGCTCAACAATCGGTGCAGATCAGCAGCCTAACGTAGAGATGATTGCTGCTTACCTCAACAATCACCCCAACAGCAAGGTAGTGATCAAGGGTTACGCTTCTAAGGATGGTCCGGAAGATGTTAACATCCGTCTTGCCAACCAGCGTGCACAGTCTGTAAAGGATGCTTTGATGAAACGTTACAAAATTCCTGCTTCAAGAATTCAGGCCGAGGGTAATGGTATCGGTGAGATGTTCGAGGAAGAATCTTGGAACCGTGTAGCAATCTGTATCCTTGAGGCTAACTAAACAAGATTAAGAACAGAATGAAAATATAGAAAGATTAGCATAGTAAAAGATTTCATAATAATTATGGGTGTGTCGCGCGAGCGGCACACCCTTTTTTACGTGACATTGCTACTATTACTTATTCACTCTGACTTATCTCCTATAACTTATAAAAATCGGTATCCAACCCCGAGCATAAGGTGATTTGGGTCTTTAAAAGCGCCAAGTCGATAGCCGATGTTAAGATAGATATTCCGGGTTACAAATGTCTTAATGGTCAGTGACTGATAAAAAGCCCGGTCGCCTTTGGGATTGACGATGTTATAACCGATCCCTGCATTTACAGAGAAAATTGGAGCGGTGAGTTCGGCATGAGCAGATAATCCCACGCTAATCTGTTTCCCAAAAGGAACATGCGAAAAATAAAGCCCTTCTTCAACAGGTTTTGGAATCCAATACTCGCTTAAATCCGCGCTTTTATCCCATTGCACATCGAGTGCGGGTCCGACGGCGACCCAGCGATTAAGCACAATTGAGGGAGCGAATTGCATTCCGATCACTGGATATCTCCCGGGAGTAATCACATCTTTTCTATATAGGTTGTCGGTATAAATTGAAGAGGGGAGAATAACTACTCGTTTTCGGAAAGCTCCGAAAACCATGATATCATAAAACCATCTTTTTCTGTCGGCTTCTTCGGCAAGAGCAATAGGGGTGGAAAAAGATGTTTTCTGAGGATTAATAACATAAGCCACTCCTAAGGAAGCACCGACAGAATTTAGTCCGGCGTTTCTCCATGATGTGTTGCCATTGGAAAAATGAGTTCCCTCGATGGCAGCCGAGAGAATAAAATTATCCGAGAGATCGTATTGGAGTTTGATGGCTACGCCCATGTGAGCGGTGACAGCTGTGCTTATCACTGAGCTGATCACAATAGGATCATCATCCGTATGATGCCAACCAAAGGCCACTCCGAATTTCCATTCATAGCCGAGATGCCATTTGCTTCCGAAATTGGCAAAGGGAGCTCCTTGAAACACGTATACTGACCCTGGATTACCCATCAGGCTTTTATGGAAAAATGTTCTCATTCCTAATCCCACTCCTTGATAAACGCCTTTATAAAGCATTCCTTCACGGGTTTGTGGGTTAAATGCGAAACCAGCGTTTAAATTTCCATTGAAAGAAGCGTCAATATTCGCGCCTTCCACATTAGCGCCTCGGAGAAAATCGTCGGTGCCGATCACATAATCCGCGCCTATAGTTGCCCCGACCCTCCATTCCGGTTTGAGTTTGAAACCGGAAGGAATTGAATCGTTTATTGCTAAAGAAAAAAGAGGAGCTGCAAAGGCAGAAAGAAAAAATAGAATTAAGCGCTTTAGTCTCATAACATCGCAAAATTAAGACTATTGTGGGAAAGAATAATATGTTATAAAACATTTTTAATATTTGTTAACAAAAGGGCAAGGGAATAATAAATCAAAATATTTAATTTTGAAAAAATAAAAAGATTTATATCGTTGACTTTGCACAAATTGAGGTTTAAGTTTTTGCTTGCTTAAGGCTCTTCCCTTTGGGGTTGCTGGTAAAGATCACCACATCACTGAAACTTTAAAATCTAAATATATGGCAATAATCGATTGCGTTTCCTGGAGTCCGCAAGGAAGAGAAATCGTCTATGCGTACAAATTCCCACAGGATAATTTATCAACTTATACTCAGTTGATTGTGAATGAGTCGCAAGTGGCTCTGTTGTTTTCTAAAGGCCAGTTGATTGGAAAATTTGGTCCGGGTAAACATACTCTAAGCACCGAAAACCTTCCGATTCTGAGAAATCTTTTTGGAATCCCCTTTGGCGGGAAGAACCCTTTCATGGCGCAGGTTTGGTTTGTGAATCTAATCGACACCTATTCCATTCCTTGGAAGATTGGAAAATTAGCCATTCACGATGCCGACTATCAAACAAACCTCCCCTTGATGATCGACGGCCAATATGGTCTGAGAATAACAGATCCGGAGAAGTTTATCATCAAGATGGTAGGCACCCGAAACTCCTTTTCTCAAAGAGATTTGACCGATCAATTTGAAGGAGAATTCACCACCAAGGCAAAGTCGGGGATAGTCAGTTTTATGATTCAGAATCACATTGGCTATAAAACAATCTCGGCTCATCTTGAAGACCTTTCCAACATGCTGCGCTTCAAACTCGATGAGTTCTGGAAAGACCTTGGCATAGAGCTTACGAAATTCTACGTTTCCAATGTCGATATCGACACTTCAACCGAAGAGGGAAGAAAAGTGAAGGAAGCGATAGCTACGCAAAGTTCCATGTCGATCACAGGTCATACATGGCAGCAGGAACAGATGTTTGGCACGGCCAATAATGCCCTTGAAAACATGAGTGGCGGTTTTGGCGGAGGGGGCCTTCTTGGAGGTCTGATGGCCATAAATATGATGAACGGTATGGGAGGAGCGATGGGTGGCAACGCAATGAATCCTCAGTTTAATCAACCCACGTTCGGAGGCAATCAGCATGGTGGTTTCCAACAAGGAGGAGTCAACGGAGGGAATACAACAGCTGGGGTGAAGATGGTTTATTGTTCCAATTGTGCCAAGAAATTTCCGTCATCAATGGAATTTTGTCCAAATTGCGGGAATAAATATAATCCATGTCCAAATTGTGGGTCGGATAATCCTAAAGAGGCTCGAAGATGTGTAAATTGTGGCACTCCCTTAAGCGGCCCAGCCAAGAAATGTCCACATTGTCACAGTGAGATTCCTCAGGGATGCTCTTTCTGCCCCGGATGCGGACAGCCGGTTATGATGGATGATAACACATGTTCGCGTTGTGGCGCTCAGATCCCTCCAACGGCCAAATTCTGCCCCAAATGTGGAAACAGACGTAAATAGTTTTAATATTATTCTGTGATAAATGAACACTAAAATTATAGCCATCCTCTTGGGCATTGCAGGAGAAGCCATAATAGCATTAATATTTTTCAGTCTTCTCCCTTTACACGTTCTCCCCACGGATATCCGCGTTCTTGATTTTATTGTTACCACGTTGGTATATCTCCTCCTAATAAGCAATATACTAACGCCGATGGTCAACATGAACGACCCTTCACATAAAGAGGTGGGAGGTTTGGGAGTCAGATGGTATTCTGTGATTCTTTATTCTATTACTGCTCTGCTTGTAATGGCAGGAAATCTTGGATATTCCTGGATCACGGGCGACCCGGCGCTGAGTTTTGCTTTCCAGGCAATTCTTCAGGGGGTTCTCCTTATAATTTTATTATGGGGATTGCTCGGGTCGAAAGCAAGTATTGATAAAACTCAGGAGGTTTATCAAAAGGAGAAAGAACTAACAGAAAATAAAGCTGATGTAAAAGCTGCGTTAAATGAATTGATCCATGCAGCTGAAGACACGCCCGATATCCCTGCCTCTATAAAGGATCGTCTTAAAAAGTTATCAGGGGAGATACGTTACCTTTCTCCTTCAGCCACAATAGCGGTGAAAGAGGCCGACAGGAAGATAATTCAAGATTGCGAAATGATAGGCCCTGCATTCTATGATATTAAAATGAATGAGGAGTCGATCAATAGAAGAATAGATCAATTGGAACGCGACATAGAGAGGAGAAAAAAGACATACTAATACTTAAAAACTAATAATTAATCCATGGACGGAAAGATTTTTTCAGATTCCGCCAACATCTGGCAGGATCAAGCGAAGATTCTCTTCAATTATTATCGCCAGGCAGCTGAGCGAGTGGTAAGAGAAGAGGAGAGAATCGAAGGTGAGATTGAACAGCTAAATCAGGAAAGAGCAGAACAGGAGGAGAAACTCTCCAAAGCTTGGGTTTGGTTGTTTGCCCTTATTTTCCCTTATTTCATAGTGAAGAGCAATATAGAAAAGAAAATTGCTGAGATAGACGCGCGCATTGCAGAATTTCAAAATGTTCATAAAGAGATTTTCCGCGACTATAAGGTGACACGTCTTGGTGTGGCATACGTTCCGGTAGCCGAGGAAATCAAATATCAGGACAAGAGCTTCATTGTTGATTTCACCAATAGTGTGCCAGAATCTGACATTTCATTATCAATGTCGCGCCAGAATCCTCTTTTGATTCAAACAATCCATTCTCTTGATCATCTTTCAAAAGAAGCTCCTCTGGTTGAGACAGCCGAGGATTCGGAAACCATTTCAACAGATGATTATTCTTTGTCGATTCAAGAGATTAAGGAAAATGATTATCTCGGTGCGCTTGAGCGTTCGCTTCGTACAGTGGCTTACTGTATGGATGACCTCGAAACCGTATCAGTGGAGCTTCCTCTTGTCTTGGAGGATTCTCCCTATCTTCCGCAGCTTGACGAATTCGCAACCACCACTCTTCCGGATGGCGGAGTGGAAATTAAGCTCTTTGATAAAGAAAAATATGCACCCGGAGTGGAGCGGTTCCGCGAGATAAATGAGTTGAAAAACTCCCTCTCAAATGAGACATCTCAATTTGAAGAGATTCTGAAAGCATTGATGCAGGCCATCGGACACTCTGTTCAGACTGTGGCCAAAATGAAAGTGGCTTCTGTGGATAAAGTTGTCTTGGAATCGAATCGTCTTCTGTTCCAGATTCTAAAGTCGCCATATAATCATTATTCACCGGTTCTGGAGGCAGATGAAATCGATCGAATCCGTCATGAAGAGTTCGACTACACAGACAGCATTCAGGGATATGAGCCCTTCCAGCTCCGTCAATCATCACGCGTGAAATACAACCCTATGTCGGGCACGTGGGTGGCAGAAGATGGTTCTCAGACGGTTCAACCTTTCGGAGTGCATCAAATGTATGAGGAGATAGTGGCACCCATGGTTCAGAATTTGATGCAGGAAAACAGGATAGAGCGTTTGAAAATCTATAATCATATCAAAGACCAGAAGATCAGTTACCTTAACAAATGGCATCAGGACACCGATGCATTCTATCGGTCGAATCGCGCAGAAAGCGCTGACATCATAAACCTCATGCAAGCCACGCTAACAGAATATGTGAGCGCATTCAACAATCTCCTTGCGCTTCAGCGCACGGAATCTCAAATGGATAGCTCCGATGGAAATTTGGACGCAACTGTGGTGGGTGTTGTTGATAATTCCGCCGATTCCCTTGCAGCTTTCGAGATGCAGAGTCAGGAATTTCAAAAGGTTCAGAATGATTTCGAAGATTATATCGAACGATTGAAGGAAGATATCGACCTTAAAGCTGCCAGATTCGGACATGTGGAATATTATGATGCCAAGCTCCGCGACGGTTATTCCAATTCAGTTGCAGTGGCATCTTCGGAAATCAGCAAAATGGACGATCGTCGGAAGGCTCTTGCTTCCGTAAACCCGAAATTGGCTAAAGATTCAGAACTGCCACCTGAACCACAAGTGAACGATATAGCTCATGAACATTTTGCCATCAATCTTCCTGCAATGGTGCGTGAGGCATTAAGCAATCTCAACGCTCCTGTGGAAGCATACAAGCCCGAGACCTCTACGGAGGAGCCAACCATTCAACCCGAGGCTTCGGCAGAGGAACCATCCATTGAACCCGAAACTCAGACTCCTCCTCCCATGCCACAGGACGAAAATTCAGAAGAATCATCAAAAACTAATTAATTATGGCATCTCATTTTGACTGTTATGTAGATACAACGGAAATGGCCCGTGAGGTTGGATCCGTGAAGCATCACGTAGAGGCTACCACCACTGCGGTGATCGGTATGCAGTCGGCAGTGATTAAAGCGCAAAAAGATGGTGCCGACAACGTGTGCAAGAAAGTGAACCAGGGCTTTTATGCCATGATTCATTCCCAGATATCTCAGAAGATGGCCACACTTCAAAGCAAGGTTGATGCGCAGCTAATGCGACTCAACCAGCAGAAGAAACAACTTCTGGCTATCAAGAGCCGAATGGAACGCGATTACCAGATGATATCCGCACGCTATTCGAAGATATTCACCTCTCTCAACCGCAATCTTCGTCAGCGCGTCACTGAGCTTGATCGTCCGATATTACAATTCGCCTCCACCGAGGCAGATAAAATCACCAATCGAAGTAACCAGCTTGTGTCAGGGGTCCCGGTGGGGCAGGCAGAGTCGGTTAAAACATCTCAGAAAGTTGTTTCCTCTAATCTGAAATATCGTGCGGCTAAAGCCATCGAAGCTATCAATTCCTTCATTGCCGATTCCAATCGTCTGAAAGCTATTACCGACAGAGTCTTGTTGCCGCGACCGATAAAGAAGGAAGTTGAAACTCTATCTGTTCCCACATGTATCATCGAAAGCCGTTTTGATAGCAACGGGAATAATCAGACACAAGTCTATGTTTCCGAGATTGGCGCAAGTAAGGATGCTCGTCAGGCTATTGAGACGCGTGTCTCTGCAGCATATCGTGAGGGCGACCTCGAATGGAAGGAATCAAACGAAATTAATCCGGAGATAGCCAATTATTTCCGTCAGCTCGTTTCCTCCAGCAGACTTGATGAAAGGAGAAGAAAAATGATTCTTGACATGTTTGCGAAGAATCGTTTTGAAACGTTATAATAACCCTCAAATCTGAACGAATATGAGTTATACAAGACGTTTCAAAAAAACGATTCGTGTTTACTATTCCGGATCTGTCTCTTATCCTCCGTCCCAGAATGGGGGAAGGACTTCATACAGCGGTACTGTTAATGAAGAAGTAATCTTTGACGTAACGGTTGACACAAATCCTTTCGACAACGAGGTAGGAAATGTCAAGAATCAGGTTGATTTGCTCACAGGGTCGGTTGCCGCAACAGAGGCAGCTCATGTGGGAGTGATCCATGAAACGAGCAAACAGATTGGTGATACTATTGTTGCAGGTTTCTTCAAGACTGTAAAATCCGACATTTCTCAGCAGATTGCACAGTTGAAGACACGTGCGGAGTCATTGCTATTGCAAATGAATAAACTTGCCGATCGATGCCGAAATAAAAAGAAGCAGATGGGTGTTGACTATCAGAGAATATCCGAACGTTACTCAAAGATATTCAGCGACCTTAACAATGAACTGGAAAACCGTATTTATTCCATTGATGAACCAGTGTTTCATGTGACACGAAGTCTGGATGCTATAGGTTCCCTGTCGGGCAGTAATGACATGGTGAGCACAGTTTCTGTGTCGGCTGGGGAGAATGCTCATGTGCATTCAATGATTGCTGCCAACATAGCTAAGAAGCAGGCAATCGAAGCCATTGAGAATGGAAGAAGATTTCTTTCGGTTCAATATGCCACCGACAAGGTGATCAACAAGTGTTTGATGTCGAATCGGGAAACAGGCACACTGAGCACACCGTTCTGCGTGATGTATGCCACTTCCGACAATGGTGGCGAACGCGAGGTCTATACCTCTCCGCTTATTGATGATGCCTCTCATGATTCTCTTTCGGCCAAGCTCGATGAAGTCGGCTGGGGAGGTGAAGTCAGGGAAGATGATCAAAAAGCCATCCGGGATTATTATAATCAATGTTTAGACGAGGAGAGAGCCAGAGCTAAAAACCACCATGATGTGAGGGTTTGCGAGCTTATGGGCCGTCTGTTCAATTTATCTCAAACTGCCGTTCCCGGCAAATAAATTTAGAATATTAGAAAATGATAAATAAGAAAGAATTAAAAGAGGTTCGGTTCGACACCACCGAACTTATTCTCAAAGATAATCTGGTGAGAGGAGCCATTTTACCCCAGAAAATATCTGAACTTACCAGAAATGTGATTTTCGATGGCAACACTGAGGTGGAGGGTGCTGTTTTCGGCAACACCATTCAGATTCGAGGAGGAGATGTGATTATAAAAGGAGCGATGTTTGCTCAGAAGGAGTTCTATATCTCAACCGATGTAAAAGGAGATGTTTCTCTTCTTAAATCAGTTGGTTCGGCAGGGTCGGTCACTGCACGAGCTAATGGATGCAAGCCCTTATTCTGCTCCGATATCAACGGAAAGTCGGTAGCTCTTAAGAACGCATACGTGGCCGGAAGCATTTATGCAGATGAGATAAGCCTTGAAAACTGTGTCGTAATCGGAGGTGTCTTCGCCACTCAGGAAGCTGTGCTCAACAATTGCATAGTCGGCACGTTCAATACTCCTCGTGTGACTCTCGAAGGGACTATTCAACTGCTCCTACCTTCAGCGTTTACAATTGAGCCTCCAATCACCACTCCGACTACTCGTCTCTATAATCTATCTCTTGCCGATTTGGGTTCATTGTTTAAGGGAATGCCCCAAGATAAATTCTCCGGAAGAATTCCGATGAATTTAGAGACAGATGAGGTGAAGTCGAACCTTGTGGAAGAGGGTCGGCAGAAGTCGCTTCGTTCTTTCACGGTCATAGGCAAGGTTCTTGCTGCGGATATGATAGACACAGACCGTTTCCAAAATCATTTCCTGCTTACGGCTGCCTCCCTCGGTCCGCAATTGCTCAAAACTTACGACCTTGGAAATAATTCCGATGGTTCGCTTGCTAAACTCGAACCGGAGGCAATTCGCGACTTTATGTTCGACCTCCTTTCAGGTAAGAAAGAGCCAAAAGAGATAGATGCCACCTTCTCCTTGGCTGATATGGCAAGGAATTGAACGAAATAGAAATTAGAAATAAGCTAAATAAATATAGGAACAAGAAAGATTGCCCCTAAGGATTATCAAGTCCTTAGGGGCAATTTGTAATAGACCCAGTCTCATAAATTTTTAAGATGTGGAGTCTAAATAGAGTCTTATAAATTTTTGAGAGTGGATATGGCTTTATGAGGGTCATTGGCATTGAAGATATAAGAGCCGGCCACAAGGCAGTCGGCTCCTGCCTCGGCAAGACGGCGACCGGTTTCAGCATTGACACCACCATCCACCTGAATTTTGGCTTTTGAGCCGGTGCGGTCGATAAGAGCGCGGAGCTCGCGCACTTTCTCTATCGAATGTTCGATGAAAGGCTGACCTCCAAAACCGGGGTTAACCGACATTATAAGCACTAAGTCAACATCGGTGATAATATCCTGAAGCATCATGACAGGAGTTGCAGGATTTATAGTTACTCCGGCTTCCATTCCCGCCTCACGAATCTGATAGATTGTGCGATGAAGATGTCGGCAGGCTTCCTGATGCACGTTCATAATACGGACACCAAGGTCGCGTATCTGAGGAATCCATTTATGAGGCTCCACAATCATAAGGTGGGCATCCAACGGCTTGTCGCAAAGATGCGAAACCATCTTAATAATTGGAAAACCGAAAGAGATGTTAGGAACAAACACACCGTCCATCACATCGAGATGGAGCATATCGCATTCTGATGTGTTGATCATATCGATGTCATCGGAGAGATGAGCGAAATCTGCTGATAACAGAGAAGGTGAAACTTGCATAAGTATAGTTAGAATTTATTATGGTTGTATCATTTTGAGGAATTCATCTTCAGAGATAATGGGTATGCCTAATTGCTCGCATTTCTGAAGCTTGGCAGGTCCCATGTTTTCTCCGGCGAGCACAAAAGAGGTTTTCTTAGAAATGCTTCCGGCATTTTTCCCTCCTTGGCTCATTATTAAATCTTTGTATTCGTCGCGGCTATGGTGACTGAAGGTGCCGGAAATGACAATAGTTTTTCCTTCTAAGGCATTACCCGAGGGAGAAAGACTATCTTCAGGCACAGAGAGCATGACTCCGGCCTCACGAAGCCGCTTGATGTTTCCGGCATTTACCGGTTCGCGCACAAAATCATAGATATTCTTTGCTATTATAGGGCCGATATCCGGAATCATCGACAACTGTTCGAGATCCATAGAGAGGAGGGTATCAATATCCTTGACAGCGCGAGCCAAACGCTTGGCAGTGGTTTCCCCGACGTTAGGAATCGATAGGGCATAAAGCACTCTGTCGAAAGGAACTTTCTTGGAATCTTCAATACCCTTTATGATTCTCTTTGCGGTTTTTTCGCCTATTCTTCCCACTCCAATCAGTTTTTCCTCTGTGAGATCGTAAATCTGTCCGATTGTGGAAACGAGCCCGGTGGCATAAAGGAGTTCGGCAGTTTCTTCGCCAATGCCATCAATATTCATCATTCGCCGAGCGCAGAAATGTTCAATTCGGCCGGTGATTTGAGGGCGGCAGCCATATTTATTGGGACAGCACCATGCGGCTTCTCCGAAAATACGAGTAAGAGGAGTGCCACATACTGGACAATTCTTTACAAATTCCACTTTCTTGGCTCCCTCGGGACGAAGACTTTTATCCACTCCCGTGATTTGAGGGATAATCTCTCCAGCTTTTTCCACATAAAGAGAATCACCCTCATGAATATCGAGTTCCTGCATAATGTCGTCATTATGAAGGGAAGCGCGTTTCACAATTGTGCCCGACAACTGAACAGGTTCAAGATTGGCCACAGGAGTGACAATGCCCATTCTTCCCGTCTCAAAGGAAACGAAACGGAGGGGGGTGCAAGCTTGTTCGGGATTGAACTTAAATGCGACAGCCCAACGCGGCGATTTTGCGGTATAGCCAAGATTAAGCTGTTGGCGAAGAGAGTCAACTTTAAAAACGAGTCCATCGGTCGGCACGGGTAGTTCTTTGCGATGCTCATCCCAATAAGATATGTAATTATCCACATCTTCGAGGGTGTGCAGGCGAGCCATAGCTTTCGACACCTTAAAACCCCATTGTTCGGCAATTGCCATATTCTCATAATGAGAATCGGAAGGAAGGTTGTCGGAGAGGAGATAATAGAAACGTGCATCGAGATGGCGGCGTGCAACTTCGCGTGGATCCTGCGTTTTTAAGGTTCCGGCAGCTGCATTTCGCGGATTAGCAAAGAGAGGTTCTTCATTATAAGCTCTTTCCGCGTTCAGTTTTTCAAACACCTCCCACGGCATAAGAATCTCTCCACGAATTTCAAACTCTTCCGGCCAGTCGCCGGGAAGAAGTTGGAGGGGAATGCTTCGGATGGTCTTAACGTTGGCTGTAACGTCGTCGCCTTGTGTGCCGTCGCCTCGTGTGACTGCCCGAACCATACGTCCGTTTTTATAAGTGATAGAAATGGATGTTCCATCGAATTTCATTTCGCCGGTGATAGAGAACTCCTTGCTGTCGATAGCCTTGCGGATACGGTCGAACCATTCATCCACTTCCTCTATGGAATATGTGTTTGAAAGCGACATCATAGGGCGGGCATGAACCACATGCTCAAATCCTTTGGAGAGGTCGGAGCCAACACGATGAGTGGGAGAAAGAGGATCGTCAAATTCGGGATACTGTTTTTCGAGCTCTTCGAGTTCTTTCATCATCATGTCGAATTCCTTATCGGAAATCTCCGGGGCATTCAAGGAATAATAGTTATGGTTATGGCGGTTAAGCTCCGCGCGAAGATGTTCAATTTTCTCTTTCATGGGTCATATCATTAGTGAATGTAAGGATATTCAATATCCCAAAGGAATAACGCCTGAGGCGGCATCGAAGTTCCTGCCGAACAGCGGTCGCGTGCCTCTATAATGTTAATGAAATCATCTTTTGTGAGTTTCCCTCTTCCCACATCAACCAATGTTCCCACCACGGCTCTCACCATATTTCTGAGGAAGCGGTCGGCCGAGATGGTAAACACAATCCCATTGTATGAATTTGGTTCGGAGGGGCGGCTTTCGGGAAGAAAAGGGGAGTTCCACTCTTCCCAGTCGGCTCGTGTCACTTTGCAGATGTTAGTCTTGGCATCGGAATGAAGTTTTGCAAAAGAGGTGAAATCCTCAGTGGAGAGAAGGATTGCAGCACATTCGTTCATTTTCTCCATATCGAGAGGAGAGGGGGAATGCCATGAAATTCCGGGGAGAAAAGGAGATTTACCAAAAGCCACAAAATACTTATACGTTCGTTTTGAAGCATCAAAGCGAGCATGAGCATCGTTGGCCACTTCAATAATATTCTCCACAGCTATATCGGGCCCGCAAAGGCGGTTAAGGGAAAGGAGGAAACGTTTCTTATCATCTAAGCGTGCAGAATCCATGTCGTGGTCTGTGTCGAAATGAGCATACATCACCCGAGCGTTGACCCCTGTATCAGTGCGCCCGGCTCCGGTTATGGAGACGGGCGCACGTAATATCACTGAAAGGGCTTCTTCCAGAGTTTGCTGCACGCTGCAGGCGTTAGGCTGCGACTGCCAGCCATGGAAGGGGGCACCATTATAAGCGAGTTTCAGAAAATATCTCATAGGTCGCGTTCGAGGTAGGTGTAACCATAAAGCCCGGAACGATAATTATTCAAGAACTGTCGCCCTTCTTCGGGGGTGATGACACCGCGCTTCATGGAAGCTGTTACCCATGTTTCGAGATTGCGCACAAGTTTCTTTGGGTTATACTCCACATAGTCGAGCACATCGGCCACAGCCTCGCCATCGATAATTTGTGCAATGTCATAACCATCTTTCGTCACCGAGATATGCACTGCATTCGTATCGCCGAAAAGGTTGTGGAGATCGCCCAAGATTTCCTGATAGGCTCCCACAAGGAACACCCCTAAATAATAGGGCTCGTTAGGTTTCAGGTCGTGGACAGGCAGAGAATATGCAGTGCCGGCGGGAGAGACAAAATGGTTGATTTTTCCGTCGGAATCGCAAGTCACATCTTGAATTGTACACTCACGTGTAGGCTTTTCATCAAGACGCGAAATAGGCATGATGGGGAACATCTGGTCTATAGCCCAGGAATCGGGAAGCGACTGGAAAAGAGAGAAATTACAGAAATATTTCTCCGGCAACATCCTTGCAACCTTTTTAAGCTCTTCAGGTGGATGTTTCATCGACCGAGTAAGATCACGGACATCGCGAGCTACGGACCAAAAAAGCTTCTCAATGTTTGCCCTGTTTTTAAGGTCGAGCAGACCGAGAGAGAAGAGTTCGAGAGCCTCTTCGCGAATCTGAAGGGCATCGTGCCAATCCTCAAACACTCTTGAAGGGTCAATCTTGTCCCATATATTATAGAGCTCCTTAGCAAGCTCATGGGCATTCTCGTCAAGCTCCTCATTATCATTCCAAATCGGGAGTCGGGCTGTTTCGAGAACCTGAATCACCAGCACCGAATGATGAGCTGTGAGCGAGCGTCCCGACTCAGTGATAATATTGGGTTGGGGCAGATCATTTTTGTTGCAGGCATCCACAAGAGCAGATACAGAGTCGTTGACATATTCCTGAATGGAATAATTCATCGAATTTTCACCTGAAGAGGAGCGGGTGCCGTCATAATCCACCCCGAGACCACCACCTATATCCACGAATTCAATATTGAAATTCATCTTCGAGAGCTGCACATAGAATTGCATTGCTTCGCGAAGGGCATTCTTGATGCGGCGAATTTTGGTGATTTGGCTTCCTATATGGAAATGGATAAGCTTGAGGCAATTGGTCATCTTATATTTCTCCAGCATTGAAAGAGCTGTAAGAAGTTCGGAAGAGTTGAGGCCGAATTTGCTTACATCACCGCCTGATTCCTCCCATTTTCCAGAGCCGGAAGAGGTGAGTTTGATTCTAATGCCAATATTGGGAGAGATATTTAGGCGTTTTGAAACATCGGCAATCAGTTTCAGCTCATTGAGCTTTTCAACCACAAGGAAGATTCTGCGCCCCATTTTCTGAGCAAGGAGAGCCAACTCAATGTAATCCTCATCCTTATAACCATTGCAGACTATAATTGAATTTTCATGAGTGTTGACTGCCAAAACGGCATGAAGTTCGGGTTTGGAACCAGCCTCCAGTCCGATATTATATTTATTGCCGTGGCTCACAATCTCCTCCACCACAGGGCGCATCTGGTTCACCTTGATTGGATAGACGATGAAATTCTGCCCCGTATATTTATATTCTTCGGCAGCCTTTTTAAAGCAATTTGAAATCTTACGGATTCTGTCGTCGAGAATGTCGGGGAAACGGAGAAGAAGGGGAGCGTCCACATCGCGAAGCTGAAGCGTGTCCATCACTTCTTTAAGGTCGATGCTTGGTCCTTTCTCGCGAGGAGTGACCTGCACATGTCCCTTCTCATTTATTGAAAAATATTTCAGACCCCAGCCGGGAACATTATATATTTCCGAAGAGTCTTCAATACGCCATTTTCTCATATCTGATTATATACTATTGAGTAAGGTTGTATAATTGGTCTGCCGTCGGGGCAGGGAGGTTTTATATTTAACTGCGCCCTAAAATTTCGATCACATCAACATATATCTCAGTGCGACGCCGGGCTATCTTCAGTTTATCAACATATTCACGTGTGCGCAACTTCCCCTCAACATAGAGTCGGGTTCCTTTGCGGATATATCGTTCTGCGAGAATGGCATTTTGACCTGTCATAACCAATATATGCCATTCCACAAGATCATGGTCGGAATTAGGCTGCCGCTCGTTGGTGGCCAAAGAGAGATAGGCCACCGGAAAATCTTTCTCCGGGTAGCGGATTTCAGGGTCACGCCCCACATTCCCTAAAAGAATAACTTTATTTACCGACATATTCCCACATCTTGATTAAGGTAAGAAAAAACTCAGAAAGCGTAAGGCTTAAGATATAACCCTGTTTTCTCGTGGAGTCCGAACATAAGATTCATTACATGGACCGCTTCCCCTGCGCTTCCTCTCAATCTCCCATCGGCCACAGAGTGGATTGAAAGTTGGCCATCTTTTGATAGAGAAATGGAAAATATAATCTTTTCTGTTCCCTTCACATCGTCGAGTTTCACGGGGGAAGTCACAGCAAACGAGAAGTTATGGTCGTTGTAGATATCGTAGGCCTTGAGAGTATGTTCCAAATCCAGAGGGGAAGGGATTGTGGCGTTGAGTTCGATTCCCCTTTTCGAAGTTGGAGGAAGAATATTAAACGACACCTTCCCATTGAAACTGCGTTGTGCATCTTTGAGGGCAGAAACAATTTCAGAAGCACTTCTGTCGAGTTCTTTTTTTGAAACAATATCTTCCGGAGCAGAGACATTGAGCACAATATCACCCGAAAGAAGCATATTCAGGGCCAAAGGATAAAGAGGCACTAAGGCCAGAGATGCAACCGGACTCGGCACTATAGCCTGCGACGCACCTCTGACAAGAGCTTTCCTATTAATTTCAGGCAAAGCGAACACGAATTCCTTTAACGACTCTTCGGAAACAGACTCTTCTTCTGATGACTCCTCCGCTGCAGGCTCTTCATCATAAATTAGAGGATTGAGAGCCACCACCTTTATATCTGGGAAAGAAGCCCGGAGACGTTTAAAGTCGGAATATTTCACATTTTCGTCTGCGATAAAAAGGATATCAGCGGAAGCGGGGTTAAAAGATCCTGTGAAGGTCATTTTCTCCTCGCCCAAAAGGCCGTGGTGGAGAGATTGCAATTGTTTCCCTTCATGTCCTGGGGCCACAAGCGCCACAATCACAACATCGGGATGGTTAACGAGAATCCTTATTAATTCGCCGGCCACCGGGGCATCGGCGCCTGAAATAGCAACTTTAATCATTTTAGATCAATATGATGGTATTTTCTGGTCGAGGGGGAGGAGACGGGCAAAAACTTCGCGGGCTTGGGCGTGGGTCACATCTTCTCGAAGCACGGCAAGAATTGTGTCGCTCCCGGGGATGGTTCCCAGAATTTCAGGCGCATTGCTCATGTCAATATCATAGGCAAGGCCCGCTGCATAGCCGTTGCGAGTTTTTATCACTGCGATGTTTTTGGAAAATTGAAGCGAAATGAATCCCGACTGATAGTTGGCATTCATCGACAGCTGGCCGGAAGCAAGAAGTTTATCCTTCAGGCTATTGCTGTCGGGGAGTATATACATATAACCACCACGGTCGGTAGGAACTTTGGTGGTTTTAAGCATTTTGAGGTCGCGAGAGAGGGTGGCTTGGGTAACATTATATCCTTCCTTAGCCAGCAAATCGGCAAGTTCTTCCTGACTCCCGATACACTGGTTGCGGATTAAATCGACCATTAATTCGACTCTTTTCTTTCGATTTTTCATAATTGATTATTGCAGATAATATTAAGAGATGGCAGGCAAATCCCACTTCCCTTAAGTAATCGTGAAATCTTATGCACAGACTATATATGGGCCATTAGCGACGGATAATTTAATCTGTGCTACAAAATTACAAATTATATTGAAAATGGGAAATATTTTTAATAAAAATTTGTAATTGATTCCAAATTTATGAAAAATTAAGTAGAGTCGCATCAATCGGCCGCCTCTTCAGTGCCCTTCTCTTGTTTTCTTTTATCAATTTCACTTTTGATTCGTGCGGCCTTCTCATAATCTTCGTTTTCGGCAGCACGTTGCATCTCCTCGTTAAGTCTTTGAATCGACATGCTGGAAAGATCGTTCTCTGCGGCAGGAGTCTGTTTCTTTTCAGCTCCTTTGTCAATTCTACGTGAGGGACGAGGTTTTTTCCTGGTCTCTTCAGGTAGGAAACCAGCTTCGGTGAGCACTTCTTCGGATGTGTAAATTGGAGCTCCTACGCGTATTGCCAAAGCAATGCCGTCGGAAGAGCGAGCATCGACGATGCGAGTGTTTTCACCATCGGAGAAGATAAGATCGGCAGCAAACACACCATTGGGAAGACGCTTGATTTCTATCTCTTTTAGAGATATACCGAAAGATGTCATGAAATTGATCATCATGTCGTGGGTGAGAGGTCGGGGAGTGACCACATCCTGAAGTTTACATTCAATTGCCTGTGCTTCCGGATAACCGATTATGATGGGAATGCGACGCTCGCCTCCCACTTCCCGGAGTATCACGGCATAGACTCCTGATTCTATTTGATTATAGGTGATTCCTACAAGTTCCAATCTATGTTTTTCCATTTTTGTATCAAATATTATTTTTCTTACCTCTTCTTCTCTTCCCCGGGGATGGCACAGAAATCATGCCCGAGCCCAGACAGAGTTCTTTATCGGTTGAATAGATTATTGCAAATTGACCTGGAGCAATGCCCTGCACATCTCTTTCCGATTCCACAACATAACTTCCATCCTCATTTTTACGAATCCAACCGTTGTAAAATTCTGGAGAATGGCGTGTCTTAAAAGCCACTGCAATTCCTTTCTTCTCTTCGGAAGTGGAATCTTCTTTGGTAGTTACCTCTTCATTATCGAAAGGATTGGAGGTGATCCAGTGCATCTCTTCGACCGGAATAATCTTCCCGTATTGGGCTCTGGTGTCATATCCGTTGGATACATACACCACATTATCGCGGACATTCTTTTTCACAACATACCAAGGACCGCCACTCAGTCCAAGCCCTTTCCTTTGACCAATAGTATAGAACCAATAGCCCCGGTGTTCCCCGATTTTTTTGCCGGTTTCAATCTCGATTACCGGACCGGTTTTTGTGCCGAGCTGGCGTTCGAGGAAGTCGTTATAGTTAATTTTTCCAAGGAAACAGATTCCCTGAGAGTCTTTCCTCACAGCATTCGGGAGATTGGCTTCCGAAGCAAGACGCCTAACTTCGCTTTTGGGAATATCACCAAGTGGGAAAATTATATGGGAGAGCTGTGAATATGAAATTTGGGCAAGGAAATCAGTCTGGTCCTTCACCGGGTCGGCAGCCGTGGCCAGATAATACTTGCCATCAATTTCCTTTACTGAGGCATAATGACCTGTGGCAGTCTTGTCGAAATCCTTTCCCCATCTCTCTTCAAAGAATCCGAATTTTATAATTTTATTACACATCATGTCGGGATGAGGCGTGAGCCCCTCTTTGACTGTGCGCAGAGTATAGGCCATCACATGATCCCAATATTCCTCATGGAGCGAAACCACTTTGAGAGGAAGATTATATTTGTGTGCAATTAGAGTACACATTTCAATATCTTCTTCAGCTGAGCAATCGCCTGAGTCATCATCCATGCCTATGCGTATATAAAAGAGATGAAGGTCGTGTCCCTCTTTATATAGCTTATCGACCACAACGGCACTGTCAACTCCGCCGGAAACCAAAACAGCAATTTTCATACTTCCTCTAATTCTGATTCGCTATGATTATCGGAATGGATGAAATGGAGCGAGAGGAAATAATCTACAGATATTTTCCCAGGCCCCACAAGCATAATGAAGAAATATATCCCTATGAACATCATGGGGAGATAGCTCGACTGATTCCATGCGAGCAAATAAGAAGACACGGGGTCGGAACATAGCAGATAGATCTCAGCGCAAGCCATGGCCAAGAGAGGGAAGAGCGACATGATGCGGGTGAGAAATCCACACATTATAAAGAATGAACAGCCAATCTCTATAATTATCATGATGGGAAGAATGACGCTGGCAGAAATTCCAAAAAAATCGGGGAAAATTGCGAGCTGTTGATCATAATCCATCAACTGCCTCACACCAAATTGCATCATCATAATCCCGACAAAGAGCCGGAGGAAAAGGCGTCCCATATTGGTATATGAGTAGCCGGTGGTTCGGATATATATTCTTTTAAAAGGGTTCATGGGTTGTTAATTTACACTTTCTATTGCCGTTGTCATTGCTTTCTCCACACTGTCGGTTTTATCTTTTATCTTTCCATCGGTGCCTATCACGTAAAAGAAGGGAGTGGAACGAAGGTCGTAAAGATCGCTCACTTCATCGGATGCTCCGGTGTGCCAGAGTTTGGGATAATCGGCGAGCATGCTTTGCCAGTCATCTTCGGCATCAGGAATAATGAAAAGCACGTTTATCTTCCCTTTCTCCACAAGCGAAGAGAATTTAAGGTCGGTATCCATTTTCAGTTTGGCTCGACGGCAATCCGAACAATCCGGGTCGCCAAATTCAATCACTGTGAGGAGCCCGGGATAAAAAGTTTCTTTAGCTCCCGTGGGCGTTTCAAATGTGAAATGGGGAGGGATTGTTCCAATTAAAGAATTCTTGAGTATTTTCTGCTGGCGAATATATCTTGCTTTTCTTTCCTTTGAGATTTTTTTTGATTTCTCTATGGCATCAAGATATTTGAGATAGACCTCATCAATATATGCCATGGCTCGCGGCCCGTAAAGATTCTCTTCAGCAGCCTTGGTGAATTGCAAAAGCAACACAGGATTTTTCGAGATTGCCGAAATAATCTTGTCGGTTGATTTAAGCACCACATCTTTATCAGCCCAAATCATAGGATGAGCATAGACATTGAAGGCATCGTTAAGGGCATTCTGATCAACAGCTTGTTTCGACTTAAAATCGAAAGAATCCCAGAAATGCTCCATAAGCCAATTTGATTTGTCTTCTAAAGAGATGATTTCTTCGGGAGCCACGGGATATTGAAACAAAGGCTCGATATAAATCACATCTGAAGCCTCCCTGGGCGCCTGCGATGTTTGTGCTTGAGATGCAAACTCTGGAACAGAGCTCGCAGCCAAAACAGCCAAAGGAACAATAAGAGAATATATATTCATAATCAGGAATTCAAAGTTAAATGGTGGATTAATCCGTCCATGGGGTTTTTAGTTATGGTGCCTATTTTAAATCCCTCCCTCTCGGCTGCTATCCGCAATTCAGATTCAAAGTAAAATGCAATCGAACCTGTAAAGCTGACGGGAATTTCCGTTGAATCGGGATATAAGGCAACATTGCGTCGGAAAAACTCCCCGAACTCTTCAATCACCATATTATATATGAACGGATGTTGAATATGTTTTCTTATAAAAGGAACGAGGGATGCAATGAATTTGTTGGGTGCTTTTTCGCGATATACTCTTTCAATGATTTCTTGGAGAGAAAGACCGGTTTCCTGAAAAAAGTCGTTTTTCAATTCTTCCGGCATAAATCCTTTAAATGCTACTCTCTGGCCCTCACCGCTGACGGCTTTGTGTATGGCTGGGGCGATAATAC
>CAZXGU010000023.1:0-25076 GCA_964640375.1 uncultured Sangeribacter sp.
AGGACTCCCTGATTATGAGTCAGGTGCTCTGACCAACTGAGCTATAGGACCGGCAGTGCGGTTTTTCGCTTTGCGGTTGCAAAGTTATTATTTTTTTGTCTTTTTTCCAAATATTTTTTGGCCTTTTTTGAAATTGCTTGCTTTTTTTGCTATTTCGAGGCACAGCCTCGGGCGGAAACAGCTTCGCGAGGATGCTTTCTATTGCTATTTCAGGGCGGAAACAGCTTCGCGAGGATGCTTTCTATTGCTATTTCAGGGCGGAAACGGCTTCGCGAGGATGCTTTCTATTGCTATTTCAGGGCGGAAACGGCTTCGCGAGGCACAAAGGCTGAGCAGAGGCGATTATGCTTGCGTAGTGAGAATTGTGCCCTTCCCGGAGACTGAGATCGGGGAGGCCACTGCCGGAATTAGGGCAGTATGGCCGGCTCGCAGGGTCTCTTCTCCGTCGCGACATTTAATCGTTATTTCCCCTTTTATGCAGATAATTACAGTGAAGGATTCCGGATCGGTCGGAATCTCTCGCGTTTCCTCAATGCGGTAGAGCCTCGTTGTGAAATGTTCGAATTTTATTAGCTCGCTCTCCTTCGCCTGGTCGGGAAGCGGAGGGTTCTTGTAATTGTCTTTTATTGTATAATCTATTGCATCGAGAGCTTCATCAATATGAAGCTGGCGGAGATTTCCGTTTTTATCGCGTCGGTCGTAATCGTAGATGCGATAGGTGATATCGCTCGATTGCTGGATTTCAACCAAAAGATTGCCTGCTCCTATTGCATGGACCCTTCCTGCGGGAAGGAAAAATACGTCTCCTTCTTGGGAGTCGGATTCAGCAAGCGCATCAATGAAGGAACCATCTTTAACTCGTTTGGAAAAATCCTCTGGAGAAAGTTTTTCTTTGAGCCCGACATAGATTTTTGCGCCCGGGGCCGCTGATATTATATACCACAATTCAGATTTCCCATGCGTGCCGTGACGCTTCATGGCAAGAGTGTCGTCGGGATGGACCTGCACTGAGAGCTTGTCGTGGGCATCAATAAATTTAATCAAGAGAGGAAATTTTCCATTATATTTCTGCGCCACTCTTTTACCTAAAATATCGTCGCCGAACATTTCTATAAGTCGGCTGAGAGATATCCCTGCATATTCACCGCGTTCAACCACTGATTCTTGCCCCGGCACAACGGATATCTCCCAGCTTTCGCCGATGTCGGAAGCCGGGTGAGAAATCCCTTTATACTCGCAGATCTTGGTTCCGCCCCAGATCACGCGTTTGAAGAAGGGTTTAAAAATCAGGGGACTGTGCGGGAGCATTTTATCCATTGTGGTTTATTTAGTTGGGTTGAAGCGAAGAGCGGGTTACAGTCTTTTTTCAGCTTCTTCGAATATTTCGTTAGGAGTGAGTATTTCCAAAGCTCGGGCGCCACGTTTAGTTCCGGTGAGGTAGGCGATGCGGTCGTGGGCATTAATAAGACCGTCGTTAACAATCTGACGCACCGTGTCGGTGGAATGACCTGGAATATAATCATGGGCATCAGGGGCATAATATGCTGTTATGCCGTAGCTGAGAGCCAGCCAATGAAGCACATTGTGGTTATGGCAGATTGCAAAAGTCGGGTTGCTGCCTCGGAAGGAAGCGATGAATCGCGAAGATACACCACGATAGGCATCGGTGAATATTGCTTTGGTTCCAACCTTGGTTTCCGACATCACAGCTTCATGAGCGAGGAAAGATGTGATCTTTGCATCCAAGAGTGGGGGAACATCCATTTTATGACGCAGTGAGGATTCCACCTCTTTAGCCACGCTTGTCATGATTTTGACAGCTTCGACGGGATATTTGCCATAGGCGGTTTCGCCTGAGAGCATCATTGCATCGGCACGCTGATAGACAGCATTTGCCACATCGGATATTTCAGCGCGTGTGGGGCGCGGATGCTCAATCATGGTGTGGAGCATTTGGGTGGCAACGATCACTGGTTTGTGGGCAGTGATACATTTATTAATCATCATGGCCTGGATTCCGGGAATCCTTTCAGCAGGCACCTCAATGCCGAGGTCGCCTCGTGCAACCATGATGCCATAAGAGGCATTCAGGATTTCATCAAAATTATCGATACCCTCCTGATTTTCGATTTTGGATATAATTTTTGTATCGGCGCTGAGGGAATCAAGGATGTCTTGCACCTCTTTAACATCGGCAGCTGAACGCACGAAAGAGTGGGCAATGAAATCGACACCGAGTTCCACGGCATATCCGATATTGCGACGGTCGCGTTCGGTAACGGCTGGGAGGTCGATTTTAACCCCCGGGAGGTTTACGCTTTTACGCGATCCGAGACGTCCGTCGTTTTGGGCAGTGGCAATAATAGTTCCGGCAGAGGTGTCAGTGACGAGAAACTCCATTTCTCCGTCATCGATAAGGAGCCGGTCGCCCTTTTTGAGCACATTCCCAATATTCTCATAATTAAGCGAGATTTCGGAATTGGAAGTATGACCTTCGGGATTGCCATAAATTTTCACGTTGTCGCCGGTTTTGAATTCAATGTCTTCACCGGTAATGGTAGGAGTAGTGCGAATTTCGGGGCCTTTGGTGTCCATGATTATTCCGATTTTATCGGATGCCTCACGAGTATGGTCCACAATTTTTCGGAATCCCTCATAATCGAGATGGGCTGAGTTCATTCTGACCACATTGACACCGGCCTCGGCGAGAGATTTGATAAAATCCGTTTCGCATCTTTTGTCGGAAACGGTAGCGACTATTTTAGTGAACTTCTGCATTGTCTAATTTGAGTTGCAATTTTCCTTCTAAACTGCAAATTTAATCCAATAAAAAGAGACTGCCAAAATTATGGGGATAAAATTGGATAAAAAGAGAATAAAAAAGAAAGATGCGGCGGTCTAAGCCCCCACATCTTGCATCTGTGTTCTTTAAATCTTTTCTTTTTTCATTTGTCATAGACATGCGCGCAGGTTTTGAAATACGCAATCAACATTCTTTTGATAACTGTTTTCATAATAAAATAAATAAGTAGTTTAAGTGGCTTCGCGCCGTGGGCTTCTCTAAGCCCTGGGAGACGCGAAAATTATAGCAATATTATTGCTTCATGTCTTAATAAACGTTAATTGTGGAAAATTGTTGTATGAAAATATGTTTTATAACATGTTTTTGGCGAGTGTGATGGGCGAGATAGGCGTGATAGGCGAGGTAGGCGTTATAGGCGTGATGGGCGAGATAGGCGTTATAGGCGAGATAGGCGAGGTAGGCGTTGTAGGCGCGATAGGCCTTATGGGCAGTGTGAACCGGGTTGGATTTTCAGATATGGCGGCTATTTTTGGGAAATTGGTATATAATAGTTAAATTTGCGGAAAAGAAAAGGAAGTAACGATGAAAAAAGCATTAATCACAGGAGTGACAGGACAGGACGGGTCTTTTCTTGCAGAATTTCTTCTTGAGAAAGGATATGACGTGCACGGCACTATCCGTCGCTCATCGGTGGATTATCGGGAAAGGATAGCCCATCTTGAGGGCCATAAAAATTTTCATCTCCATTATGGCGACATGGGAGATTCGATGTCGATAATGCAAGTGATACAGAAGGTAAGACCTGATGAGGTGTATAACCTTGCAGCTCAGAGTCATGTTCAGGTAAGTTTCGATTGCCCGGAATTTACAGCTAATGTTGATGCCACAGGCGTGTTGCGCATACTGGAAGCAGTCAGACTGTGCGGACTCACCGAAAGCTGTCGCATATATCAAGCCTCCACTTCGGAACTCTACGGCAAGGTTACGGAAGTGCCTCAGAACGAAAAAACTCCTTTTCATCCTTATTCCCCCTACGCAGTTGCCAAGCTTTATGGTTTCTGGATAGTGAAAGAATACCGTGAGGCCTATAACATGTATTGCTGCTCCGGCATATTGTTTAATCATGAGAGCGAACGGCGAGGGGAGACTTTCGTGACGAGGAAAATAACCCTTGCAGCCGCACGCATTTCCCAAGGGAAACAGGAAAAACTATATTTAGGCAATCTCTCTTCGCTTCGCGACTGGGGTTATGCGCGTGATTATGTGGAATGTATGTGGCTTATTCTCCAGCAGCCCAAGCCAGATGATTATGTGATAGCCACAGGAGAGCAACATTCCGTAAGAGAATTTTGTCTTTTGGCCTTCAAACGGGCCGGAATCGAACTTCGTTTTGAAGGAGAGGGAGAGAATGAGAAAGGGATAGATGTAAAGACGGGGAAAGTATTAGTGGAGGTTTCACCCGATTTTTACCGGCCAACAGATGTGGTGAATCTATGGGGAGATCCCACAAAAGCGAAGAAAGAACTTGGCTGGGATCCCAAAAAGAAGACCAGCTTTGAAGAGCTTGTGAATCTGATGGTGGATGCCGACATGGCCAAAGTGGCGGTGGAGAAAGCCGGCGAGCAGGTTAAACTTAATCTGGCGGAATATCTGGAGAAGGGGATAGTGAAGTAAGAGTCATAGGCGGGGTAGGCGTTATGGGCGTTATGGGCGTGATAGGCGTAATAGGCAAAATGGGCAATTGATAATTATAGATCAAGATGATATTATTTATAGATGCTGAATTTGTGGATAATCAGGAGGTGATAGAACTTTCTGTTTGGAGTCAGGACGGGCAGGAGGTTTATCATCGTTACTTTAAGCCTGAGGGGATTTCTGAATGGCCCGTATCGGAGGCAGTTCATCATATCAGCCCCGCAGATGTGGCTCATTGCGATTCCTTTTCGCGCTGCCGCCCTGAGATACAGTCACTCTTCGACAAAGCTGAATATATAGTGGGCTTTGCCACATCTGGCGACATTTCCCATCTCACCAACAGTGGAATCACAGGTCTCGAAAAGAAGCAGATCATCGACATAAAAGAGATGTTCTGGCTATATGTCGGGATAGAACGTGATTATGATTTTTATGCCATCCCAGGGTTATCGAGGGTTTCGGAATTGTTAGGGGTGAAGTTTGGAGAAAAGGGAGCCCATTCAGCATCGGAAGACACGCTTGTTACCCTGAAATGCTTCAATGAGCTTGCCGCGATGATACCCGGAAACCCCTACACCGCGCCGACTGAAGAAGCATTCCGAGAATCCATGGAGCGCTTCAAGATGGATTTTGATCTTGCCAAAGATGCCTACGAACGAAAGAAAGCACATGGCTGGATACACATATATAAAGGGGAAGGAGGAGTATATAAAATAGTATTTAAGAGGAAAGAGCCGGAGAATGTCGCAGGGCTTGTCGGGAAAGTGGAGGTAGGGGATTTATCCAAAGCTGAATCTGAAATAATAAGTCTCTTTCAGAAAAGAATGATACAAGGTCATCGCACCCTCTTTAAACTCACAAAAAACGATCTAAAGAAGCTGCTGAGCTATAGCAACGAATATGGCGACCAAGAGGAACATGACCTTAACAAGAAATTGCTGAAACTTCAGAAAATGTTCGGTTAATTAGACCGGGAAGCGCCTAAAAATTTATTAGATGGCCTTAGATTTTCTTGACAAGCTGAAGATGCCTGCCAACAGAGCGAAAGAGAGCGCAGCATAAAGACAGCAGGAAATAGAAATTTCCATAGCGGTAACTGCAAAGATTAACGTCACTATAGTGGCGCCGAGAGTCTGTCCAACGAGTCGGGCTGTGCTTTGCATTCCACCGGCGCTCCCCGAGCGTCGGAGGGGAGTTGCGATCACCATAACGATGTTATTAGGCGTCTGGAACATGCCGAATCCGATGCCACAGAGAGCCATACGCCATGCAATCTGCCAAGGGGAAGCCCCGACATCGGGGAGAAGGAGCAGCGCCACAATCCCTAATGCATAGACAGCCATGCCGGTGGCAGCTGTCTTTTCGGGATTATGTTTTTCAACAAACCGAGCAGCTAAAGGGGAGATAAACATTGTGGCCAGCGACCAGGGAGTCATCAAAAGGCCCGTGACTATTTCCGAGAAACCATACTTATTATGAAAAAGGAAGGGGAGGGCAATCATCGCAATATTCTGGGCAATGAAAGAACCTACGGAAGTGAGGATGCTCAGAGAGAAAAGCTTGCTGCGGAAAAGATCGACAGGAAGCATGGGATCCTTAAGTGCTGATTGTCGGCGCACATAAAACACCCCGACCGTAGCTCCGAGAATAAGCAGGATTGTGGCCAGCCAAGGGTCACCTTCCCTTGAAAACATTCCCATGGCATAGAAAATCAAGCCGAAGGTAATCATATTTTCCAAAGCGCTGAGCCAGTCGAAACTCCGAATTTTAGGGGAGCCAGAGACTCCTTCACCGAAACAAACCTTTGACTGCTTGACTTTCTCGCCGCTTTCTATAGGCTCTTTATCTTTTTGAGGATTAGCAGGGAGTTTGGCTTTCCCAATAAGGAAGGCTGCCAATCCGAAAGGAATATTGATAATGAAAAGCCAATGCCAGGAAGCCACAGAAAGGACAGCTCCTGCAATTGTAGGGCCGGCAGCCGTGGAGATAGCAATCACCATGGCATTAAGCGCCAAGCCTCGACCGAGCACCTGTTTGGGATAGATAAGGCGCGTAAGAGCAATGTTAACTCCCATCACACAAGCGGCACCCAAACCCTGGAGCGCACGTGTGGCCAAAAGCCAACCGAAGTTGGGAGAAAGGGCACAGCCCACGGAGCCGGCTGTGAATAGGAGAGTTCCGGAGAGGAAAGTGGCGCGATAACTTATTCGGTCGCCCACGGCGGAGACCGGGATAAGAAGCATAGTAATAATGAGCTGATAAATAGTTACAATCCAGACTGCATCGGAATCATCAATTGCGAAATCGGCACCCAATACCGGCAGGGCGACATTGACAATGGTTCCGTCGAGCACAGTCATCACCAGCACCATCATCACGGCGAAGATGGCCGGGTATCTGCCCAGAGAGAAACCGGATTGTTTATTGTCAGAGCTCATGTAGATATAACGGAACCGAAGAAAGAAATGGTATAATTGCGGCCAAGAAGGAATAAATAGGCTGCGCTCATTTCAATCGCGCCACAATGGAAGGTAGAAAAATAGAATAAAATCCTTATTGTAGAACAAAAGTATTAAAAAAAGCATTAAATTTGTAGAAAAAAGATGGATTATGACAGATTATCACAAAAAGACTATAGCCAAGCAAATGGCATCTCTGGCCTATTGGAAGAAGCATCCAATGAAGCCACAAGAATACTTCGATCAATTCAAGAGGTTGCGGGAACAACGACTTGCAAGGGAGTCCAGATTGAGGGATTAAGAAAGTGGGCTGTAAAAACAGGGTGTTGGATAGATAATAAGGCAGACTTAGGAGTATTTTCAGATAGGGGATCTGAGAATGAAGTTTATTTTAAAGTAGAAAAAGCTTGTGTATATAAACTCAATGATTTCCGTTATTCTGATGATAATCTAAATGGGTTCTTTGAAAGAATAAAAATTCATAATTATCTATTCCCAGCCTGTGCTTACGAGTTTGTCGGGATGGCAGAAAACCAAGAGGGGAAGGTATGTGCCGTTCTCACACAGCCGTTTATTAGATCGGATAGGGAATCAACAATTGAAGAGATAGCGGGAGCATTGGCTTTGATGGGTTTTATCCCCTTACAAAACGGAGAATATTTTTCTAACGGGGAAATAGATGTATTTGATGCAGTCCCCAATAATGTGCTTCATGGGATTGACAGCACTCTTTATTTTATTGATACGATTCTCTGCAAATCATGTGATAATTTTTTGGAAACTTATAAATCTCTTTCTCCCAATATTTAGTTAATGATTGTTTTTGTTAGGGTGTTTCATTTTGAAACACCCTAAGTGATTGATGTGTAAGGTTGTAACGGATGTTTCAGTGTTTCAGCAGATCGCAAAAATTTTCATAATTATTTACGTGAGGGTAAAGATATGGATAATTGGGTGAATAATCAGTAGGCAAATATAATATAAAAAAGAGAAAGGGGAGTGGTAAATGTTTACGGGAGTCTATTATGGTTACTATAGTTTTCAAATTAGCCATGAAAAATAAATTTGTAATGTAGGGAATTAATTAGTAAATTTGCAAAGGTCTATAAGGAAATGTCAGAAACTATTAGGAGCATATCAGCCAGTTTATTCATCTTTTTGATTTGTGTTCTCTTGCCCGGGTGTGAGGAGAACTCCGACTTTTCTGGATATTATTATGGGCCTGATCCGCAACTTCCCGATTCAATACTAAATCCTGAGTCAACATATATTGCCGTCATAGGAGATATTCAAGAATATACCCCGAATGAACATATAGCATCCTATCTCTATCTTACATGTGATTGGTTACGTTCAATGCAGCATTATAACGGCAATATTTCAGCTGTCCTTCAGAATGGCGATTTAACATGGAATAATAGTTCAAAACCTTGGTTAATAGCGGATAATGCACTCAATTACTTGGGCAACGACTTGATGTTTATACCTGTTACGGGCAATCATGACTATAGATGGGAAGGAGAAGATAAATTTCAAATCACCACTCGTGAAAGTTCTCTTTTGAATTATATGCCAAATATTGGCCGTTTAAAAAAAGAGAAAATAGAATATTATGAAGATGGGAAGCTTGATAATATTATAGTTCCTTTAAAGGGTGAATTGTCAACATGGAGCGTGATTGCTCTCGAATTCGGACCACGAAAAGAGGCTGTTACATGGGCTGACAGTATAGTAAGGTCAAATCCTTCCAAAAAGTATATTCTCATGACTCATGAATGGCTATCAAGAAATGGAGAGAGAGTGGGGCAAGGAAGTTATGCTGAAAAGCAACTTTCTGCCTTATCATATTCCACACCTCAGGAGATATGGGATCGAATGGTTTATCCTAATGATAATATAGTTTGCGTGGTCTGTGGCCATAACGGATTTTGTCAATATCTCTTTTCTCCAAATAAGAAAGGAAGAGAGGTGTGCCAAATCCTTTTCAACCTTCAATATCAGCAAAACGGAGGAGATGGGATGGTTCAGCTATGGGAATTTCCGAAAAGAAAGGATGAAATCAATATCTTTGTTTATAACACAATTAAGCGCGAGGTTCACAAAGATATTACCACCAGAGTCAAAATAAAAATATAGCTTAATATGCAAGCAATAATATTAGCAGCAGGCATGGGTCGCCGATTAGGAGAGTTTACTGCAGATAATACAAAATGTATGTTGGAGGTAAACGGCGTCCGCTTGATCGACCGAATGCTACAACAGCTACAGAAATTAAATCTTTCGAGAATCGTAATAGTTATCGGTTACGAAGGTCAGAAACTTAAGAATTATGTTTCAAAGAATTACCCATCAAGCTCAATTCAATTCGTAGAGAATAATGTATATGATAAAACCAATAATATTTATTCTCTATGGCTTGCGCGCGGATATATGGCAGAGGAGGAAACGCTGTTGCTGGAATCTGACCTGATTTTTGAAGATGCAATCTTAGAGGCGGCAGTCAAAACAAAATATACTGATTGCGCTTTAGTTTCGGAATATGAAACTTGGATGGATGGAACCATGGTTAAGCTTGATGAGGATAATAATATAATTAATTTTATCCCCAAGAAGGCCTTCGACTATAATGACACTTCATCCTATTACAAAACTGTGAACATCTATAAATTCTCCAAGGAATTTATAGTGAATCATTATCTTCCATTTTTGGAAGCCTATATCCGGGTTTTGGGAGAAAACGAATATTACGAGCAGGTGCTAAGAGTTATAACCCTTATTGACGGAGCAGGAATAAAAGGTTTACCCATAACCGGGCTTCACTGGTATGAAATAGATGATGTTCAAGATCTCAGAATTGCGGAAACCATATTCGCAAAACCGGATGAACGCTTGAAAAAGCTCCAACATTCATTTGGTGGCTATTGGCGTTACCCCTCCTTGATCGACTTCTGTTATCTGGTGAATCCCTATTTCCCTCGCAAGAAGATGATCGATGAAATGAAGGCCAACTTTGAGTCACTTCTGCGTAACTACCCCTCGGGGATGGGGGTTAATTCTTTGTTGGCAGCAAAATATTTCGGAATCCGCCATGAATATGCTGTTGTTGGTAACGGGGCTGCAGAGCTTATCAAAAGTCTCATGACACTGGTAGATGGAAAGGTCGGAATCGTGTATCCAACCTTTGAGGAATACCCCAACCGATTGTCTGGCGACAGAATAGTTGGATTTTATCCTGAAAATGAAAACTTTTCTTATTCGGCAGCTGATCTTATAGAATATTTCACAAACCATCCGGTTGAAAATCTGTTGGTCGTTAATCCCGATAATCCATCGGGAAACATGATAGATAGAAAGGGTTTAAATCGATTAGCCGATTGGACAGAAGAAAATAATATCAGGTTGATAATCGATGAGTCGTTTGTTGATTTTTCCACAGAGGCATCTGCCTCCACATTGCTTCACAATGAAATATTGGAAAAATATCCTTCTTTGTGTGTAATGAAATCTATCTCAAAGAGTTATGGGGTTCCCGGTTTGAGATTAGGTGTATTAGCAAGTGCTGACAAAAAATTGGTTGAACATATCCGTAAAGATGTAGGGATATGGAATATCAATTCTTTTGCAGAGTTCTATATGCAGATATATGGAAAATATGAAAAAGACTATCAGAGATCATGCGAAAAATTCCGGATCGAGCGAACTTTATTTTTCAACGAATTAAGCGAGATTCCATATCTGAGAGTGATTCCCTCGCAAGCGAATTATTTTCTTTGTGAGGTGACAGAACTTTATACCGCGCGAGAGTTGGCATTGAAACTTCTCACGGAGTTTAATATATTTATTAAGGATTGTTCCTCTAAGAAAGGCTTTCCGAGTGGAAAACAATTCATTAGAATAGCCATAAGAAACAGACGCGATGATGCTAAACTGACTGTGGCTCTTAAAACATTAATAAGATGAAAATAATTGATTTCAATACGATAAAAAATCTCCATATTCCATTGCACGACATGTATGAATGGACAGCAAGGGTATGGGAAGAGCAAGACAATTTTCTTCTTGCAGCCAAAATAAGCATCTGGCAAGGAGACTCCGGCAGATACATGACCATGCCATGTGTCATGCCCGACTATAACATAGCTGGAGTAAAATTTATTTCACGGAATGTGGACGACTCAGACGGTATCCCTGCGCGAAACTCCAACATTATGTTACAGCGTCTCGATCAGCATGGACTGATAGCGGTGATGGATGCAACCTATATCACCACCATGCGTACCGGAGCTTGCGCGGCTTATAATGCAATAACCTTCGGCAAGAAAGATGCTAAGACTTTAGCTCTCTACGGATTAGGGTTGTGTGCCCGCACATTTATGCTTTTTTACGCAAATCAGTTGAAGAGACCGATTACTGTAAAAGTGATGAAATATAAGAATCAGGCTGAAGATTTCATCGAAGAATTTAAAGACACACCCAATATAGAGTTTGAGATATGCACATCTCTGGACGACCTGTTTCGATCGGATATCATTGTGTCTTGTGTTAGCTTCGCCCATAAGGAGTTGGCTCCTGTGGAGGTGTACCCCCCGGGGTGCACAATCATCCCGGTTCATACTTCAGGCTTTCAGAATTGCGATTTGGAGTTTGAAAAGGTGTTTGTAGATGATATCGACCATGTAAAAAAATATCGTTACTACGAACAGTTTAAAGAAAGAATGGGAAGAATCACAGATGTTGCCAATAAAAGACTCCCGGGAAGAGAAAATGATACCGAGCGAATATTGGTTTATAACGGAGGATTGGCTATAACGGATTTGTATTGGGCCATGAAGATTGAGGAGCTAATTGGGGACAATTGTCCACAGATTCCGATGTCTTATCCTACGGAAAGATTCTGGGTAAACCGATAAAGGTATTTTTAAAAAGCCGTTTAGATTGAGCAAGACAATGTCAATTTAAACGGCTTTATTTTTTGAATCTCAGGAAAAGCTCCTCATAACTTGAAGAAATTTCATTCCAACGGTATCTGCGATTTGCAATTTCATACATATCTCTTGCAATTTGATCTGCCTTGAATGAATCGTCAGATAATTTCCGACATAAATCTTCAGAAGAATTAAAGTAGATTGCCTTATTTTCGGTAGTTTCTCTATTATAGACGCAATCAAAAGCCAATATAGGTTTTTGATAGAACATAGCTTCCACCAAAGAAGGATTGGTTCCCCCCGCACTATGCCCATGGAGATAAATCTTACAATTTGCTCTGATTATATGTAGGATATCCCCGTTGTATTCAGCAGGGAACATTTGAACATAAAGGGAATCTTTAAATTTTTCTGAGAGAGCTCTTCCATAGGCATTATTCGACCAATTGCCTATAACGGCTAAAGGTTTTTTAGCTTTCTCAAAAGCCTCCATAATCACATTGACATTATTCTCGGGTTCAATCCTGCAAATGCTTAAGGCATATTTTCCGTCGGAAAGCCCATATTTACGAAGGATTTCCTCTTTATATTCGGTATCCTCTTTTTTAAGCACCTGATCTCCGCCGTAGGCAATGAGTTCGGAATCCTTATTATATTCAGAGCGGACATAATCAGTGATACATTTATTATCGGTCACAATAATATCACCATATCTAACAGCCTGTTTCTCAGAAAATTTTAAAAATTTTCTAACCCATTTGTTCCATTTCTCCCTTCGATGTTCCAAGCCATCAATATTAATAATCAATGTTTTCTTGGAGAATAGACGGTAAATTGGAAGGAAAGCGCATCCCGACACTCCTAAAATAAGAATAATATCAGCATTTTTAGAAGCTTTGATAAGCGAAAAGATATCGTAAGGGATACTTTGTATTCCGTTGGCTTTTAGAGGCACATATTTAAGGTGAGCCCCTTGAAACGTCTTGCTCCTCACAGGATAAGACTTCGAACTGCAAAACACATCGTATTGAATGTCATCGGAGTCGTTGTGACGAACAAGTTGCTCAACAAGGGTCTCGAAGCCCCCATAATTAGCGGGCAGCCCGACTGTTCCTATAATTGCAACTCTCATAATAAACCGGCAGCTAAAGATTAAGCTATATTGGCCGTGGGTAATCTCATTCCGCTTTTTGTTAAGCGAACTAATAACTATCAGTCCAATTAATCTGATAGAATGAGATTCACAAATTTACTAAAGATTCGCGAGATAACCAAATTAATAGACTATGAAGATGCAAAATATTGAAACTATCGCCAAAAAGTTCTCTTTTTATTAATGAAAATCTTTCTTATTAGCGGTTGAATCAATTATTTTTGATATCTCTTCAATCATAGCGGAATCTGTGAATTCTTTCACAGATTCATGAGCATTACGGCTCATCTCAATATAAATTTTTTGAGAAGAGAAAATATATTCGATTTTTTCTTTTATAAGATGGAGGTTTTCAATATCAGCTAAAAAACCATTATACCCCTCTCTAACAAGCTCAGCCGGTCCTCCCACGGTAGGAACAATCGCCGGCAGACCTGCTGCCATCCCCTCTATAATAGTCATCCCGAATGTCTCCACAAATTTTCTTTTGTCAGAAAGATTTACAATAACTGAAGATTGGTTATAGAACTCTGCAACATTTGTGGATCTGGAGTGGATTGAAAGATTGGTAATATCACGGCAGCAATTCTTTTCCTCAAATATTTTACAATTCTTTTCCGAGTCGTTTAGGACAAGGATAAAATTATATTGAGGCATCATCTTTGCCAATTCACAAAATTCGTTTACACCTTTAAATGTTTTAAGCGAGGCAAGCATTAGAATTTTTTTGGCCTCAAAAGCCTTATAAGGATCCGGGTTTAGCTTTGAAAGAAAACCTTGGGTCAGGCCGTTAGAAACAATGAATACGTTCTTGGTCCTTTCAAGGGTAGCTGCCTGGGTTTTAGACACGCAAATTATGCTATGGGCCAGTTTTTCCATGACTTTTGAAAGAATATGGTAGGCTTTACCCTTAATTAACGCATTTTCATGGTAGTGATACACTACAGGCATTCTTCGTATAAATGCTCCTAAGGCTGCTCCCCACGGCATAATAGTATTGACATAAACAACCTTATTCTTCTTGGGGGATGATAGTATAAAAAAGAAGTATCGGATATTTGCCCATAAAAAGCTCATAATGGTTCGAACCGATGAATCGGCATGGAATTTATAGGGCACCTCTTTTATTGTAATGTTTTTATTGCTAATAATGGAATCTAAAGCACCATTTTTTGAGGTGAGAAGCTTTATTTCGTATCCCTTTTGCGCTAATCCTAATAATACAGTTGCCAATACTTTAGGACTACCGCTGAAATCATTATAAAGATGGAATCCGATTAAATTTCTTTTTTTAGTCATAATAGGATAACGATTATAAGAGCTTAGTTAGCATATCAAACCATTTTTTTCCAACCACTTCAGGATTAAATCTTTTGGCCGATTGAATTGCGTTAACCATTAGTGGGCGTAACGCAGTATGATTGGTCATTAAATGCTTCAATTTGTCAGAAAAACTCTCCATTTCATCAGCCGGGATTATAAAGCCGTTCTCACCATCATTAATAATGTCATGAAGAGATTCGTATGTGTCGAATGCAATAGGGATGCAACCGAATTGTTGAGCTTCAGTCAGAGTTAAACCCCAGCCTTCGGATTCACTTGTCATTAATAAGATCGGCGACCTTTTATAAAAAGAGCGAGGATCATTCGAGCCGTGAAAAGTTATATTTGGAATTTTATCTTTTTCAACCATCCTCTTATAATATCCTATATCTGGGCCGTCTCCCACTAAATCTAATTCCCAATCAGTTAAATTGGGTTCTTCCATTACTTTTTGCCAAATTCTTATAACCTTAGATATTCTTTTGTGAGTCTCGTCCATTCGGCTAACCACTAATACCCTTTTCTGTTTCTTTTTTAGATCTTCCTCTTCAGCAAAAGAATCAAAAGAAAGCATGTTGGGTATAACAGTTATTCTATCATCATCAGTTTCGATGCCGGCATAATTAGCAAATGGCTTTATAAAACCCTTGGAGAGAAGAACTAATTGATCTGTGCTGTTATACATTTCTCTATATAGCCTTGGAAAGTTCTTTTGTTTATAAAGAAGTAACGGCGCTCCGACAAGTTGTTTAAGAGCCATGATCTTGTTATCTCCTTTACTAAAAAAAAGTCTGCGTAAAGGAATTCGAATATCGAGAGACTTTGCTTCCTCTCCCGGTTTAAAATGATGCACGAAAACAAATTTAATTTTGTTATCGAGATGTTTTCTCAGATTAATAATAGTTTCAAATTCATTCTGAGAAATCACGATATCAATACCCCACTCTAATAAATATCGTCGAATAGATTCTTCTCTATTAAAATTGTCAATTTTTTCTTCTAAAACAAAATAGCCGGTCTTATTCGGGGTTAATTGGTTAAAGTAGAGAGAATAGCACTCCACACCATATTGGCGAGATAGAACCTCGGAAACGCTTTTGGTTATTCTTTCGGTTCCACCTTGTGTTTCTACCACTTGAAAACGAGTAATGAAAGCAACTTTCATATAAGTATAATTAAATAAACACTGATTTTTTAAGATAGCGGTTATCAGGAGGCGGCTAAATTCTTAAGTTCTCTTCTATATTCTTCAGGCAGGATCAAATTTTTAATCATCATGATCCAGACAATCATGTTTCCATAGCAAAGAAGCATGGTCCAAATAGATTCTGCAAAGCCATATAAAGCAAAACTTGATAAAATGGGGTAAGTGATTAATGTTGTTTTATCTAATTTTGAAACGAGTTTATACCAAAGGAAGAAAGCGGCAATAAGCCCAATAATACCAGCCGAGAAAAGGAGATGAAGGTAGGTATTATCAATCGTCTTTTCATTAATAAGATTAGTCCCAATTAAATAATCTTGCAACGTACAATGGGAAATTAGATCCTTAAACAGTCCTAACCGTCCGGAAGTGAGAATCTCAATATTAATGTTATAATAACCTGTTTTTACAAGCCAAATAATCATAATCAAGAACACCAGTGGCAAATAAAAGAGCAACATTCGCGTCTTGAGAAATACCTTTCTCGTCAGAGCAAATTTAAGTCCGATACAAGCGATTATGAAAATGGTAATTGTGAAAACAAATGTTCGAGAAATTGTTAATTTATAAATGAATGCTGACACTAATATCACTGAAACTATGAATAAATTTAGTCTTCGTTGAGTGATAAGCAGATAAGCATTTATTGTAATGGAATAAATAAGGATTGCCACACGATTAGGATTTCCAAATCCCAAATCCGACCGATATCGTTGGTTATAGATTGCTCCATTTATGTAGAAGTGTGAGGTTCCGACATGCTCCTGAACAATTCCTGCCTTTACTAATAGAGTAACGAGAAGCAACACGCAAATCACACATATTACATTAATCTTCATTACTTTTTTTAGCGGAAGTTTGACGGCTACGATATAGGAGGAGGATAAAATCAGGAATATATTTTGTGCTGCTGAATTTACCAGAGAAATAAACAATAAGGGAACAAGGACCAAACAATATTTATTTAATTTTAGAGTGCAAAGGGCAGCTAATACAATGAAGTAGAAAATTGCATCCAGAATGGTTGTCCTGGTATGCAAAATTACCAAAAAAATGAATCTGATATGAAAGAGCACAATTAATGAGGTGGTCAAAATATCGGGTGTGCCGGATTCGTCCACTCTTAAATTGTGATTAGTAATAGAATTATATCGCAGATTGGAATTAAAATCGGTCATGTTTCATTATGTTCTCTAAAACACCAAATTTAATGAAATTATCCCATTCCCCAAAATTGTTGAGAAAGTTTTGATGCTATTTCTTGGATTGTTTACTCCGAACAATTATTTATTCTGATTATTGGAGAACTCCACATTTACTAAATGTGGTTTTATTTTATTTAAGTTTGGAAGATCGAGATAGTTGCCGTATAAGCCTTTTAGATAGTTGTCATAGTTTTTAGGCACCGGGAAAGTGGTATCTTCAAATGGAATCCTCACTGTTGTTTCAAAATCTTCACCCTTTCTTACTTTAGGGAAGAAAGACCCTAAGGAATGTCGATACTTTTGTGAGAACCAAGGGAATTGAATCAATTCAATCAAGGGAAACACACATTGGGATAGAAGAAAACGGAACATCCTGTGGAGTGCTCGTCTAACTTTTTTATTAGATATATTTTTAGTTCTTTTTACAGTATTTTGCCAAATTACTGACCCTATGAGAAATAAGATTCTTGAATTTGATTTATTTATAGGAAATATATCAATATAAATTCCTTTGAATTTAAAAAAGGCATCGACGTCATTATTTTCTTTTACAAAGGAATTTTGGTCTCTAAGTTTAGCGAATGAAAATACATAATCTGGGTCGGAATGGTGATCTTGCAACACAAAATCAGATGATTCCTTGCGAAGAATCTCAAGCAGACGTTTATAATCCTTGCGTTCCATCTCAATATCGACATCATCGTCCCAAGGAATAAAACCACCGTGTCGAACTGCACCCAGGCATGTCCCGGAGGAAAGCCAATATTTGATGCCATGCTGTGTGCATATATTATCAATATATTTAAGCATTTCCAACATTCGGAGTTGCATTAATCGCAAATCCGAGCCATCGGGATTAAAGCGTTCCCTTAGCGATTCTTGAATTTTAGCATTTATCATAAGTTGTGATTCTAACAAACTTACTTATTTATCTACGTTTAATTATCCTTTTGAGCACACTTATGGTTTCGTGTAAAGCCGTCAACCGGAATAAAAATGCTAAAAGAATAAAGGAGAAAAGAAAAACTATGATACACAGGATAAAGTTCCAATTACCCAAAAAACAAAGATAGGTGATGGCAGATGCCAAGAGAATGATGCCAATCACTGGAAGTATGGCAGAAATCTGACTATATACTTTTAACCCTGTATATTTAGATGCTAAGCAAGCGTTAACGATGAATATATTCACATTGCTCGTCACAATCCCCCACAAAAGACCGTTTATACCCAGCGTCATTCCCACAAGAAGAGCAGTTAAAAGAAATCCCCATTTATAGAAACTCCATTTAAAAAGCGCCTTGCTTTTCCCCACAGATGCCACGGCATAAAAGTTTATGTTCTGGAGACATACAAAGAAGCCCCCGATACATAAGATTTTGAAATATGGAACCGATGGGAGCCACTTGGCTCCATAGAGGGTGGTGATTAATGGCTCCGCAACTATAATTAAGGTTGCAAGCAGAGGATAAACAATAAAAGCAATTACCCTCAGATTCATTAAAACCACTGCATTAAGTTTCTTTAAATCATCTTGAAGTGATGAATAAACAGGAAACATCACTTGCACAATCACTTGTGGAATGGAATGACTTGTAATTTGGTCCAGTTTGTATGCTTGAGAGAAGAAACCCATTATCGTGGCCGAAAATCTTTTTCCGATTATTAGCCCTTGAAGATTCTGACACACTGTCTGAAGCACAGTTGAGGCCATTATGTAGCCACCAAAACCAAACAGCTCTTTAAGGGCATTTTTTGAAAAGCACAGCGACGGAACCCATTTGGTAATTATAAATGTAATTAAAATAGAAAGCAGTGCGGTAATGACAGGCATCACAACAAGACTCCATACTCCAAATCCATGTAAAGCCATAATTACCGCCACGCTCCCACTCGTGATATAAGAAAAGATATCGGTTAATGCCAGAGTTCGGAAAGCCAGATCCTTTTGGAGACGAACTTTCTGGACAGCAAAAATGCCATTGAGGATTAGACTGATTCCAATTCCACGTAACACCCCGGTAAGGTGGGGCATATTATAAAATTCTGAAATAAATGGGGCGGAAAGAAAAAGGAGGAGGTAGAGAAATAAAGAGAACCCTAAGTTCCAAAAAAGAATAGTGGAGTAATCTGATTGAGAAGGGTGCTTTTTCTGAATAAGAGCAGAACTGAATCCACCATCAATAAGCACCTGTGACACAACAATAAATATGGCCAACATTCCAATAATACCAAAATCTTCAGGCATAAGGATGCGGGCAAGAATCAAGTTGACAGAAAACTGGAGGATCATCATTCCAAATCTGTCAATAGTTGCCCAGACGGCACCCTTTGCCGCCTTATCCATCATATTTTGGCTCATGCTTCAGCCTTTTATACAGGAAACCTTCTACTTTTTCTTATCCTTCTTCTCATTCTGTCCATAACCATAGCCGTAACCATAGCCATATCCATAACCATAGGAACCATATTTCTTGCCGTAGCCGCCCGTTGCTGTGATTCCATTAAGTATAAAAGCCATATTGGAGTATAACTTATCTTGATAGAGAGCATTAATTTCAGGAAGAATAGATTTGTCAAGCAGTCCTGCACGGACAATGAAAATTGTCCTATCGGCATATTTATCGATAATGCGAGTATCTGCCACAATATCAATAGGGGGACAGTCGCAGATAATATAATCATATTCCTTTTTCAGCTTTTCCATCATTTCGCCGAAAAGAGGCGTCTCGATAAGTTCAGTAGGGTTGGGAGGTATGCTACCGATGGGCAAAACATCAGGGCCATCGTTGCCAAGCGGTCGGACAATAAGTGAGTTTACATCTGTCACTTTGCCTGCAAGGTAATCAGAGAGACCCTTCTGTGGAGAACCTGCATAAGCAGAACTCGAACCACGACGAAGGTCAGCATCGATTACGAGCACACGATTATTACGAATTGCGATAGCTGTTCCGATATTGATAGCTATAAATGATTTTCCCGACCCCGGGTTGATTGAGGTAATAGCCAAGACGAATGCTTCCCCAGGTTTATCAGGCTTTACAAAGTCGATGTTAGTGCGCAAAACACGGAAAGATTCGTTTAGGACATCGCGCATGGCGGGACGGACAAGAATCTCTTTTTGAGGATTGTCCTTACCTTTATATAATGGAATTTCACCAAGTAAAGGCATTGTAAGAGATTTGCAATCATTTCGGTTGTGGACTTTGGTATCGGTTGTAATCTTGTAGTATTGGAAACCGAACGGTATAACCACTCCCAAAAGGAAGGCACCAAGCATGACAGCTTTTTTATTAGGAGACACCGGACGTTCACTGCCGCCGGGACGTTGAATCAGTCGGAAATTCTGTGCGGTGAAAGCTTGATTGATTTCGTTATCCTCGCGCTTCTGCAAAAGGAATAGATAAAGATTTTCCTTAACTTTCTGTTGGCGTTCCACGGAGAGTAGATGCTTTGCCTGAATGGGGTTGGTCGATATCTTTTGGCGCGTTTCGCCGCGGGCAGATTGGAGGTCGGCAATCTGTGTTTTAAGCTTTACAATTGAATTGTCGATGTTGCCGATTATTCCTTGCCTCATAGCTGTCAGTTCATTATCCATGTTGACCACAAGGGGATTTTCTGGAGATGATTTAGCGGCAAGGTTGTTGCGCTCCAATAATTTGGTGTTGTATTTATCAATAGCCGAGGAAATTGAATTAGGAGTTAGGCCAACATTGGAAGGCAAGACGGCATCTCGATTGGCAGGGGAGGTTACATAGTCGCGGATATATCGTGTCATTTGAAGTTCGCTCGAAAGATTAAGAATCTCATCCGAGAGCATTTGATTCTGAGTCATATAAGAATCAGCTGCACGATCCACATCAGGAAGCATATTTGCACTCTTATATTCAGAGATGTCAGAATCTACATTTCCTAATTCCTGCTCAATTACTTTAAGGCGTTCGTTGATGAAATTAGAAGTGGCTACTGCCATCTGATTCTTTTCCTCAATCCAGTTTTCTCGATATAATTTCACTAATGTGTTCAGAAGGTCGTCGGCTCGCTCAACAGAGGTGCTTGTATATGATAAGGTAATTGTTGTTCCTCCCTCTTCATCAGGGTGCACGGTTAGTTGTTTACAATACGACTCCACAGCGTTGAACATGGCGTCCTTATAAACAAACAGTTTTTCTTCTTTCGATTTGTCGTAATATTGAGTGGGGGTTACAGTCATTTCCCCAATAAATGTCTTGAATGGCTTGTTAAGTTTTCCATTATAGACTTTGCTGCTTTCTTTCTTTTCTTTATCTTCGTAAAGTTCACAATCCGAAACACTTACATCACCATTTGTTTTTATTGTGAGATTAAAGGTGACTGTCACTTTATTTGATAATCCGGGGATTGTTACATTAACGGGAAGGTTGGTTCCATAAGCCACTTTATCATGAAAAAGTCCCTTGTGAAAGTAATAATAATCAAGGTTGAGTCGCTCCACAACTTCTTCCATTAAGTCGGGCGATTTTAGGGTGGCCACTTCATTCTGAAGATTGGAATTATTTTGAAAAAGACCAATTTGCGAAAGGTCTTTACTAACCGACCCCCCTTCTTCGTCATCCTTTATTACCAGGACTGCTGTCTGTGTATATTTAGGAGGGGTGGTGAGAATATACAAAACGCCAAGACCGCAGCAGATAATTATAGAAAGGAGCAACCATGGCCATTTGCGCAATGTCATCATGAATACTTGCGAAATTGGGACACCAATAGATTTTGTTGCAGTTTGCGCTTGCGTTTGTGTTTGCGGATTATATTGATTTTCGGTTGACATTATATCCGAATTTTATTCGTGATAGATATTATTTCTTAGTTAACGTTACGATAAGAGTTGCTACAGTGAGACCGACGGAGCCGACAGATATCCAGAAGGAGGGAGAATAGGCGGCATTACCGGCAGATGTGGTTTCGCGTTTTGCTTTTGCATTTGGCTCTACATAGACCACGTCGTCTTGCTGGAGATAGTAAACGGGTGAAGTCATCAGATTGGCTGAATTTGTCAGGTCAACGCGATAGGCTGTTTCTTTTCCGTCTTGCTTACGGATTACAAGGACGTTGGTTCGTTCGCCTGTGTTTTTGAGGTCGCCGGCGTAGGAAAGAGCCTGGAGGATAGTCATGGCATCTTCGTTGAATTCATAACGACCGGGTTTGGCAACTTCTCCGAGCACTGCAACGCCGGTGTTTGCAAATTCTACGGTTACAATAGGCTCTTTCACCAAATTCTGCGAAATGAGCTGACGCTCGATATATGAAGCCACCTCTTCGCGTTTCATTCCTCCGATGTGTAATTCGCCGAGCACGGGAAACTTGATATCTCCCTTTGAGTCAACGGTATAGTAACCGGTACGTCCTTCGTTTGATATGTTCATCCCTTTTCCAGAGGCCACTCCTGATGAAAGGAGACGGTTTTGGCTCTCTACAAGGTTGAACATTGAGGAAAGTAAAGGATCCTGAGTATTAACCATTATAGAAAGCTTGTCGCCCGGACGCACTTTAATGGCATATACATTCTGCGGTTCAATGGTCTGTCCGTTTTGAAGATCCTGGAAGTAGGTTATGTTTTTAGGGGTGGAACAAGAAGCTAATAGTAAGGCGACTGCTCCGAGCCATAGAAAATTCTTCTTCATATTATATGTGGCCTTCGGAGTTGATGGTTTTGCATCTATCCTATGGCATAGATATTTAGAATATGGTTGTAAAAGAAATAAAGAGAGTAAATTTGCGGTAAAGTTAATGAAAAATATGCAGAATTGCAAAAATGTAGAAATATCACCGAGGGAAAAGGGTTGTTTCCAGCGACTTTTAGCAAAGAAAAATTTAGATGTTATGTAATCGCAGAACAATAATAATAAAAAAAGCATTAAATTTGTAGAATCAAAAAAAAGGAATTGGTTTTCAATGGATAATAAAATAAAGAATGGGAAGGGTGGAGATAAAATTTGTTGCATCGGGCATATAACGCACGATAGGGTGATAACCCCACGTTTTGAGGCTGATATGCCCGGAGGCACAGGCTATTATTTTGCAAAGGCTCTCAAAAATATCAGTGGGTGTAATTTTGAGCTTGTGACCTGTGTTGGAGATGATGCCCTCCATGTGGTTGATGGCCTGAAAGCGGAAGGACTTGATGTGAAGGCGCTTCCAAGCCGCGAAACGGTCTGCTTTGAGAATAAATATGGAGAAGATATGAACGACCGAACACAACGTGTCTTGGCCAAGGCCGACCCTTTCACTGTGGATAACCTTAAAGATGTGGAGGCCGATATATTTCATTTAGGCACTCTTTTGGCCGATGATTTTGATTTGGAGGTGATGAAAGCTCTGTCTGAGCGAGGAATCCTTTCAGTTGATGTCCAGGGTTTTCTCCGTGAAGTTGAGGGAGAGAGTGTGAAAGCTGTGGATTATAAGGATAAACTTTTGGCTCTTCCCTATATAGATATTTTGAAAGCCAATGAAAAGGAGATGGAGACAGTGACCGGGAGCCGAGATCCCTACGAGGCAGCCCGAATCCTTGCAGGATGGGGAGTGAAGGAGGTGCTTCTTACATTAGGTGATAAGGGATCGTTGATTTATTGCGACGGCATATTCCATGAAATTCCGGCTTATCCTGTGGAATGCGCGGTCGATGCTACAGGTTGCGGTGACACCTACATGGCCGGTTACCTCTATAAAAGGAGTAAGGGAGCAGATATTGATGAAGCCGGGCGTTTTGCCGCAGCCATGTGTTCATTGAAATTGGCTCAGAAAGGACCCTTCTCCGGCACGGAAGAGGATATTATTTCTTTGCAAAAAGAGCATAGAGTATGACCACACAATAGGCAACCGCCGGAATTACAAATGCTGCTGATATGTTGATGCTATCGGCCACGAGTCCCATTAGCAGTGTTCCAACGGCGCCACCGATGGGGGTCATCATAAGGAAAGAGGAGGCAATCTTCACATTCCCTTTCACTCCGGATATTGTTATGGCAAACACTGTGGGAAACATTATGGCCTCGAAAGCATAACATGCAAAGAGCCCCACGGCAGAGATAAAGCCTAAATTGATCGAAACGAGAGCAGCGCCGACAGCTGCACATATTCCGCAAACAAGAAGAACTTTTATTGCCGAAACGCGGCTCATTACCCAGCTTCCGGCTATGCGGGCGAGCATGAAAAGCCCTAAGGCGCCGAAAGAGAGGAGGGCTGTGGCGGCTCCTTTATCCATCCATCCGGCTGAGAGGACATAATTTATGAAGAGAGAATTAATTGAAATCTCAGCAATTTCGTATGAGAAGAGGGTGAAAATGCCCCAACGAAAAATATTTGATTTCCATAATGATTTAATGGAGATGCCGATTGAGTCATCCTTAGAGACACGTTGCGAATCATGATCTCGATTAATCTCGGGGAGTTTTACCCTCGAAAAAACTATAGCCACGATGATAACGATGATTCCCATCAAGGTGTAAGGGAGCGAGACTGAGGCTTCTTTGCCCGAGAAGAGAAATCCACCCACCACCACGGGACCTAATATGCAGCCTAACCCGTTAAGGGATTGGGCAAGATTGAGGCGTGAAGAAGCTGTGGCAGGGTCTCCTAATTCAGAGGCATAGGGGTTTGCAGCCGTTTCGAGTATGGCCAAACCACACCCGATTATAAAAAGGGCCGCGAGGAAAATTTCAAAAGAGAGGAACTGTTCGCCTGGAATAAAAAGGAATGCCCCGACAGCAAAAAGGATAAGGCCGAGCACCACCCCGGCGCGGTAGCCTTTACGGGTGATGATTATTCCGGCAGGGAGAGCCATTAGGAAATAACCGAGATAAGTTGTGGCCTGGACCATTGCCGAGCGCGTTATAGAAATCGAGAGAATATCCTGGAAATGCTTGTTGAGCACATCGAGCACGGAGCGCGCGAATCCCCAGATGAAAAATAGGGAAGTGATGAGGATGAAGGGGAGGATATATTTTTTAGGAACTAACGACATAGGATTAATATAAATAAAAGGAGAGGGGTTAAAACGGCGCAAAGATAATGAAGATTTATAAATAGATTGCGATATTTTTAATAATTTTTGCGATAATGGGGAAATTTTTCTATATTTGCAAAAGTTAGAGAAAAACAGCAAAAACACCAAAATTAGTTATAAAAGCAAATCATGGTAGATTACAAAAGCTTAGGCCTTGTTAACACAAAAGAGATGTTTGCAAAGGCAGTTCACGGCGGATATGCAATCCCCGCATTCAACTTCAACAACATGGAGCAGCTTCAGGCCATCATCAAGGCAGCTGCCGACA
>CAZXGU010000024.1:0-7904 GCA_964640375.1 uncultured Sangeribacter sp.
ATATTCAGGACCAACGAGAGTGATCTCTACGCCTTGAACCTCATGAAGAGATTCTGCATCGAGGAAGTTCACAGCAATATGAGTAAGGCTCTTAACATTTCCTGCTGCAGGAGTGAGCACGTAAGAGGGCTCAGTTACACCACCTTCTACTGTGTAAGTAGCAGTGATTTCAGGGCTGCTGTCGCCATCAAGTTCAAATGTACCTGCTGCAATAGTCAGAGTCCATTCGCCAGCAGTTGTGATAGAAGTTGATTCCTCGTTATCCATCGGTGTAACTTTCATTACGCGATATTCCTCTTCGCCACCCCAATTGTAAGAAACAAGACCCTCGATGGTAGTTTCTCCCTGTGTGAAAGTAGCGGGAATAAACTCATCATTTGAGAACATTTGAGATGCCCCTATCTGTGGGAACGAAATCAGGATTTCAGAGATTTCTTCAACAGTGGCACCATCGGCAGGACTGAGAGTATAGGTTTCTATCGGAGTCTTCAAAGAAGAGTCAATGTTGAATGTTGCTGTGAAGGCATCTGTAATATAACCACCTGCAACTGGAACCATCTCCTCCTTCGTATCATCCCATTCTTTCTCGACAAATGCACCCTGGGGAACAACTACAGTATAATTCTGACCATCTGTTGTGATGGGGGCATTGAAGTTGACAGGGATAAGAAGATCCCCATTTTCGCTCTGTTCGGGTTCAATATCAGAGAGATCGGCAGTAGCGACAGTTTCACCATTAAGAGTTACAATAGTCTTGGCGAGCACTTCGGAATCGATATCCAAGGAAATCTCTTGATCATCTACCATCATCGGAACTATAAGTTTAACTCCTGCGAGTTTCTTAACAGTAGAGCCAGCTTCAGGAACCATTCCGGCAATCTGAACGAGTTTCGGTTCGATTGTATATGTGGCAGTGATAGGTTGGCTCTGCAGGTCGTTGTCGATATTGAAATATCCACCATTCATTGTAAACTTATAAGTGCCTGCGTCTTTAAGCGGGGTTGCCAATACATATTTGTAGGTCGGAACATCGCCCTCAACTTTCTCTTCGGTCAAACCATCGTTGATGACGTAAGATTTGTCACCAGCAATCAGTTCAACATCGAAAATAGAGGAAGAAGCAGCTTTCTCCACCTCCTGTGCATTGGGGAATGAAACAGTGAATTCCTTAACTTCTTCAACCTTTGAGTCGGAAGCCGGAACCACAGTAGCGACATTAGCGTCACCCTCATATTTCACTGCTACAGAGTGATCCGCTGTAACATTGAAAGAGTAAGTGTGCTCTGAGTGAGAAGGCTGATAAGAACGAGCCTGTACTGACTGCTGAGGCAACAATTTCTCGCCGTCAAGATATACGTTGCAACCTTCACGCGGAGTGATGGTGACTAATGTATTGTGTAAAGTTGAAAGAGTGGTCTTTGCAGCTGATGTGTCATGATCCTTAATCAAGTGGTAAGTAACCTTTGTGGTCTTGTCGGGGATATCAAATGACACTGTTCTTGTAATCGGGTTTGATGAGGCGATGTGAAGCACACCATTCTCATCGCAAGGAGCTGTAAAGATACCGCTGTCAGGGTCGGCTGAGATAGTTTGAGAATTGTCGTAGATTACATTGAATTTAGCTTCATTGTAAGGCACAACATTTATTTCCTGGCTATAGATCGGGTCAACATAGATCAAGTTGTAACCTGGCACAAGCATAGGAGTGGATTCTGAATCTGAAGAATTAAGGTAAGCTTTATCTTCAGCATCTGTAAGCACACCATGCTTATCCTTAAGGGTCATATTTGATGTAGGAGCATCAAGATAGATCACGTAAGGTGAGGTTTTGGAAATCTTGTGACCTTTGAAATAATAGTCTGTATAGAGGTGTCCGGGATTGTCACCGCTTGTGCTGTATATCATGGCGTCAGCAGCTTCGGGGATAGATTCTTTCTCAGTAGGATCATAGTAAGAACCGAGCACATACCATCCCTCTGCGGGGAATACGAAGATTTTAGGATGACGTAAGCTTACGGGTACATTGTAAGTTTTTCTCTCGCCTGTGCCGGAAGCATATTTTGAGATATCAATAATCTCGCCGTCTGCTCCTCCATCACGGAACACAAGACCTTCGGTGTTTTCAGCTTCGAAAGAGAAATATACATTTCCCCATGTTCTCTCGGTAGCAGAGAAAGTAACTGTGCAGTTGCCTTCGGGATCAAAAGACCAAGAAGTTGTCTCTTCATCTCCTAATGAGGTTGTGAAGAAACCGTCTGTCTGAGTAACTCCGTCGAGTTTGACAGTCATGTTGTAGTCAGCGCTATTCCAAGCGAAAGTGGTAAGAGCTCCATCTTCCACTTCAAACATAGTAGGAATTGGCTCGTTATTGAGCGCAGAGTAGATAGAACCCTCTCCTACTGTGCTGCGTGAAGAAATCATGACCAGAGCGTCCTTTGCCAAATCATTAGCAAATTCCAATTTGATCTTATCCTTGATTATTTCAGGAACTCCCTCCTCAAACACCTTGATATTAACTTTCAAGCCATCGGAGAGTGGAATCTCATAAATACCACGGATTTCGTTAAAAGTTACGTCCAATTGATTATTACTGCCATCAAAAGCAGTGAGAGAGTAGATAGGATAGTAATGATTCGGGGCAATATACAAAGTCTTGGCAGCGTCGCTGCTGAACTTTGTAACGATTCTTTCCACGCCGTTACCAGTAGGAACAATATCTTCACCAGAAGGATCAAGCCAAATTCTTTCGATGAATTTGCCTCCATTTTCTATGTTTATGGTGAATTGTTCATCTGAGACTACTTGATTCAGGTTGACAACTTTCAAAACATAAGTTTTTCCCCTACATTCTGAAGCTCCGCCACGAATCTGCACATAAGTGCGTCCTTCGCAATCATGATAGTATTGACCTTTTTCAATTCTCGAATACCCAAACGGGTCATCCTCAATCTCGGAAATCATATAGCCTTCTTTGGCCACTACATAATAGTTGCCATCTGGAACGCTAATAGAGTTTCCATCTACAGTCACAGCGTTAATGTGGCTGTACTCGGACTCTTTGAGGTTTTGCCACAGCTCCAGAGCGCCGGGACAATCCTCGTTCCAAGAGACTGTACACTGAGCATTCACCTTGGCGGAAAATGATATTCCCAACAAAGTCAGTGCCAGCATACAAAACGCATAAATTCGCTTCATAAGCATGAAATTTAAAAATTATTAATTATGGAAAATTTGGTTTTTTAGGGTAAATTCTCTTTGAGGTCCTTGACGACCCCGTAAGGTCATCAGGGACTTCAAAGATGTGTGTCAAGAAGATAGACTTATTTCACTATTTTGTAGGAGGCTCCTCCGGCGTTGATCACATATACTCCGGCGGGGAGCGATGCAAATTCTACGGAGTTGACACCTGAAGCAACAAGTTTACCGTCGAGTGTGAAGACTTTGATCTCCCCTTCAGCCACGATTTGAGTGCCTGAGATGGAGAACTGTGTTTTGTCGGCGCCTATATTCTCTACTCCGCCTTGCTCTGCGTTGAGAGGAAGGGCATAGATGTCGAGAAGATATTTGTCGGTTTCTGAATCGAAGTAATAGATGAAGAGGCGGCTGTCGTTGGCTCCGGCGTTAAATTCCGGAACGATAGATGCGAGCACGCTGTCGCCTTTGGGACCTAACTGAAGAAGAGTCTTTCCGGAGGGGTTCTCCTCGGAGATGGCTTCAGCCACCATCAATTCCTCAATCTTCACTTCCGATCCTTCCACGCCGCGTTTCACGAGCATCATGAAAGCCGGAGTGTCGGAGGTGGTGTAGGCATTGGGTGCGAGTGCCTCTGTGGAGAGGTAGCTCTGAGCGTAGGCCACGCCCTTGCCCATGTTCACCATTTCGGTATGGTCGTATTTGCCGTCGCGGTCGATATACATGAAGCGGAGGATATCATTCTCATCGTCGTCAACGAGAGGATAGCGCAGCTCATATACATATTGGTAGGAATCGCCAACGGGTGTGCGTGCCACATTGGAGGTGAGAAGTTCGGATTCCGAGTCTTCATCAAAGTAATAGTCGGCCTCAATCTGAGTCACATTCTTGCCTGAGTAAAGATCCACGAAGTTATAGAGATAACCATACTGGTCTTGAGAAACGAACATCTGCTGAGGTTCGAATCCGGGGAGGTCGCCCATGGCGCGAGTGCCGTCGGCATAGAGGAAGAGGGTGTTCTTCAGGGTGCCGTCGTTTTTATATGTGAAATATGAATTGATGATTCCGTCGGTAGATATCTGATAGTTGCCGCGGGTGATTATGAAATCGGGTTTGTCGGCTTCCACTCCGGGGGCGTTGAGGAGGATATCGGCGCGATGACCGAGGCTGCCGACGCTATAATAAGAGAAGAGGCAAGTGGGGTTGCCTGAAGCATCGGGCATGGGGTCGAGCTCCACGGGAATCTCTGTGGAAGAGAAGAGGTCGAAGCTGTTTTCTGTGGCTTTGTAAAGGTCGATGAGGAGTGAGTTTCCTTCGCGCATCGTCATGTCGTCTTCCATCGGATTGTCATAACGGTTATAGAAGGGCTCCTTATATTCTGAGATGCAGAAAATCACATCGTCGCCATTGCGCATCGAGATAAGCATCGGCACATTCTCCTGGTCGCCGGGAAGCTGGATGAGAGGAATGGTTTTCTCGAAGAGTTTGCGGGGACCATTGTCGTCGATAGCCTTTCCAAAGACAATTATTCCGGCTTTTTGAGAAAGGAGATAGTCCCAGAAACCGGCATCTTCGGGCACATCGTCGAAGACATCGGTGGTGAATGTGATATAGAAATTGTCGCTCTCGCCTGTGGAGGGGCCTTCGATCACGTCGCCCACCCAGTCGTCTAACACGGCGATTGGTTTGTTGTAGCCGTCGGCATTGGTTTTGCCGTCGAGGGCATAGACAAGAGTGCGGTAGTTGTTGCCGTAACCTTCATGATTGACAGCCAAAGAGACCATGATCTCGATGTTGTCGTCGGTGTTGAAGAAATTGCGTGTTGCCACCGGAGTGAGGTCGATTGAAGGCACGCGGATCTCATCGTCGAGATATTCCATCTCATCTTTGATCACGCCGATGGGTTTCATCTCGGTGTCGTAGATGGTGAAAGTGTATTTGCGAAGGATATGGTCGGTGAACCATACATCGTCGTGGGGAGGAATGTCTTCATAGACAAACTCTCCGATATAATACCAAAGCTCGCCGTTGGGAGCGTCGATATTACCGGTGATGTTGGAGGGAGGAAGAGAAATCAACGGTTCGGGATTCTCGAAAGCCGCAGCTTTGCGTGGTGCACCTTTTGATTCGATAAGGGCATTGAGTCGCTGAGTCTCCTTTGCCATCCGGTTATGGAACACGGAGGGAGAGTCGATCTGATATCTATGTTTGGAGATATCATACTTTTGTGGGGCTTTTTTTTGCCCTAAAGCAGTTAGGCTTGTACCTGACAATAGTAACGCACTTGCCAGAAAGATTTTGGTGGAAAAATTCATCATGAAGGAATGATTTTGTATAATTTTCGTCAAAATTATAAAATTAAAAACGCAATGTCAAGTATTTTGATAAAAAACTTTAAAAAAAGAGTAACTTTTTTTTAAAATGTATCTATTTGGAATAAGAATAGGAATTAATTCTTTTAAAATGTCACTCCGAGCGTGAGCAAGGAAATCTTAATGTCGGGCCTTTGGGAGGCAATGACAGTTGCTGCTGAGCAAAGAGTTGCACCGGTGGTGCAAATATCGTCGAGGAGAAGGATATGTTTTGTGTTCATGTTTTCAACAGGGGAAAAGGTAAAAACGTCTTTTAGGTTGCTTAGCCGTTGGTCGGCGGAGAGGGAGGTTTGGGTTTGGTGAGGCCGAGTGGCTTTGATAATCTTTATCACCGGGATGTCGGTGGCTTTTGAGAGCCCGTCAGCTATCTCTTCTGTTTGGTTGTATCCGCGGCGAGCTTTCTTTAGGAAATGGATCGGAATGGGCACTATTGCGTCTATTTCCGATAGGAATCCTGATGGGAGGAGTTCGGAGCCGACAGTGTGTCCCATGAATTTGGCGAGACGGCGGAAGTGTCGGTATTTGAGATCCTGGATGAGTTGGGAAAGTTCGGATTTGGAAGAATAGAAGAAATGCCCCGTGGCTCGTTCGAAGGGGAATTTTCCTGCGAACCGCATCTCCATGGGGTTGCCGCGCCGCGCGTGATATAGAGTGCGTGGCAGATTAGCGAGGCATGGAGCGCATATTGGGGAGTCGGTTTCTGAGGAGATTATCTCTCCGCAGAGGTGACAGGTGGGAGGAAAGAGGTAGTGGAGGAGAGACATATAGGGTTAAAGATTATTATTTCTATATTTCTTTTTGCTTCCTGATTTCAATCTTGTTTGAGATCACGTATTGCTTGAGAGATCAGATTTGACTCGAAGCCTTTGGAAGCGAGGTGACGATAGAGCTTTGCCCGGTCGTTATAGTCGTCGAGGTCGAGGTTGCGGGCTTTAGCCTGAGCAGCCTTATAGAGGGCATCCGTATAATCCTCCGGGTCGATTTCGTCGAAAGCTTCTCGGATATCGGAAGAAGAAATCTTTTTCATGGCCAATGCCATGCGGATTTTATTGCGACCCCAGCCGGAGAGTCTCACCTTGTCGCGAGTGAAGGCTTTTGCATAGCGGAGGTTGTCGATATATCGGTTTTGTTCGAGATAATCGATGATTTCATCGGCAGCAGAAGCGGGCACTAAAAGTTTTCTCAGTTTTTCCCGTATTTCGGCAGCGCAATGTTCACCGCGCACGCAAAAGTCGGCCATTCTCAACAGGGCAGCCTCTTGGCTCAAAGGTTTTTTTCTGATCATTCCAACGTTATAACGTGCAAAAAGGTAGATAATTGTATCGTCTTATGAAATAATTGTTTTTCTCCCTTGGTTATACGCCCAACAGAACCACGCGCGTAGTCCTAACGACATTGCCGGAAAGTGGCGGAGATGAATCGCTCTTTCCCGTGGAGATCTTTATGGATTTCAACATCGGAAAAGCCATCATTGGCAAGAAGGAGCGTGAGCTCCTGCGCATGTCGGGGATTGATTTCAAAGTAGAGGGAGCCTCCGTCGGTCAGAGCCTTGGCAGCTATCCCGGCTATGCGGGAATAAAATATGAGTGGGGTTGCGTCGGGCACGAAGAGGGCGGTGTGTGGTTCGTATTCGATCACATTCGCTTCCATGTCGGCCTTCTCCGACTCATCTATATAAGGGGGATTGCTCACTATTATATCAAAGGAGGCGTCGGCAGGCTCAAACTCAAATATATCTTTTTGCAAAAACTCTATCTTTGCTTTCAACATTTCCGCATTGCTTTTAGCCACCTTTAACGCTTCCTCGGAGATGTCGATTGCCGTCACCTTGGAAAAAGGCAGATTCCTCGACAAAGCAATTGCAATGGCGCCCGACCCTGTGCCGATGTCGAGCACGCGGAGGTCGGCCTGTTCTCCCCATTTCTTGACGATGAGGTCAACTAATTCCTCCGTCTCGGGGCGCGGAATGAGAGTGGAGCGATCCACTTTCAGATTCATTCCATAGAAATAAGCTTCGCCGAGGATATATTGTATCGGTTCGTTGAGAAGCAGTCGTCGAAGAATCCCCTCAATTTTTTCAGACATATAATCCGACACCTCGTCGCCCTCATGAATAATCATATCGGTAAAGCTCCATCCTTTGAGGGAATGGAAAATCAGCCGGGTCATAGCTTTGGCCTCTCCGTCGCCATACAAAGGAGTAAGCCGGCGGCGCATCTCTAATATCTTTTGCTTTACAGTCATTGTTATCCTCTTTACAGTTGATAGAAATAAAACCTCGAAAGCAATTCACTTCCGAGGTCTTAAATTTAGAAAAAATATCTGAAATATCTTACAAAT
>CAZXGU010000024.1:8004-24740 GCA_964640375.1 uncultured Sangeribacter sp.
AATTATCTTACGATCACTTTCGTCTTTGCAGAGCCGCAAGCCACAACATAGACGCCGGGAGCAGCCGGAATATTCATTCTGTCGGCCGACACTTCTCCAGAGAAGATAACGGCGCCGGCAGTGTTCGCCACTGTGTAGCGCGAACCGTTTTCAAATCCGATAAGGAAAATCCTGTTCTTTCCGGCCGAGATGCCGTTGAAGGCAGTCACGTTGTTTACACCAGACGATTCAGTCCATACCACATTGGAGCGGTCAGATTCCACCTTCTCGCCATTGATTGTGCTGAGAGTCTTGACAGTGTACATCACCGGTGAAGAGAGGTCGGCATCATTGTCAACATATCCTGGAGTGGGGATGCCGGCAGCAATGAGCTCTCCGTCGCGATAGAGGTTGTAACCCTCGATTGCCGGGGCTCCTTCTACGGGTTCGAACGAGAGGTCGTCGATCATAAGGCCGAATTGTTCGTCGCCATTATCGCCCACATGGTGGAGTGCAAAATATTTGGCATCTGCGGGGAGAGTGAAGCTATATTTCTTCCAGCCTCTGTCGTCGGGACAGATATAACCGCCGGGAAGATCGGTGAAGTCGTCGGGATTATTGCCGGTTGTGGAGTAGGCCACAAGGATTGTTTCAGGATAATCGCCGTCGCAAATATTCATATAGAACGACACTTCCGAACCGCCTTTCACTTCAGGCGAGATGAGCCAGTCGTTGGATGCGCCCTTGGAGGCCGACATGCAACCGAGATAATATTCGCCTGAATTAGCTTGGAGCAGAGGATTATCCACGCCCTTGCCGGTGAATACCTGGAATGCCTTGGCAAAGCCCTTGCCGGGGTAGGAGAGTTCCTGAATGCTCCACACCTTAGCTTGGTCGAGGTCGAGGTTGCGGAAACCGCGCATCTCTTCGCTATAGTCCCAAGGCTCGAAAGCTTCAAAGGAATCAGTGTAGGCAGGCTTGCTCCAAGAGAGAGCCACATTCTCGCCGTCGTTCACTATGCCCTCAAGATCGGAAACCACAGGAACGAGAGCGTTGATGAGAGTGGTGTTCACCTCAGCTTCAGAGACTGCCTGAGCAGGCTGACCTGAGATTGACAAGCGAGCGAGAAGTTCACCCTTGTCGGCCGCTTTGGGGGTATATTCAAAGTTGAGCACTGCCTTCTGCTTGGGTTCGATCGACTCGGGAGCATCCAAGGCACGAAGATCGGCAGCCACACCATTATCCGAAAGAATTTGGAAGGTATAGTCGGGAAGACTTACAGCCTTAGTTCCGGCATTCTCGATCTCGGCAGTATAAGTGAGCTTATCGCCCAAAGCTGCGCGCGAATTGCCCTTCAGCGAAGAGATGGTGAGCATATCCTCGGGATAATCGGCAATTGAATAGCTGTCGAGGAGGAAGAACTGGGCGTAGCCTTCGATCTCAACACGAATCACGATCTGAACCCAACCCTGATTCTGGCATGAAGCGGGGAGGGAGATGAGTTTGTGCTCCCAGCCTGTTCCGTCGGTGCGTGTGAAGGAAGCCACAGGTTCCATATTAACCTTAGGAGATGACGCAAAGACTGTGATGAGCTTTGGCGACTTATTGCCGAAGAAGAGGTTGAAATCGAGTTTCACGTTGTGCATTCCGGCAGTTGAGAAGCGCGGAAGGAGAGCCTGGGTTGTAGCTTCCCAAGTGGCATATAGCGCAGTGCTACCGCCGTTAGCGGCTGCATCGTCAACATCTGCGGGGTCGCAGAAGCCCCATTCAGCAGGGAGATAAGAGAGATGTTCAAGCGAGATAGGCTCGTAAGTGATATTCACGTTCTCACCCTGAGTGGGGAATGTTTCCTTCATCGGGAGAGTGAACACTTTTCCGAGATGCACGCCGAAAGTGGTCATCTCTTCGCAATATCCCACTGCATTCTTAGCTGCAACGCCGAAATGATAGAGATCCTGAGATGTCGGGTCGGGACATTCGAAAGTCCATTTCCTGTTCTTTCCGATCTCAGCAGCCACGCGCCAGTCGGAACCTATCTTGCGGTAGATAGTGATTTCGCACTGGTCGGGGTCAACATATTCATCATTCTCGTTGAAGTCGTCGAGGTCGATGTCAAGGGTCATTGTCTGGTTATCTTCCGACACCACAGCGTCAACAATAGCCTTTCCGGGACGATACACTCCGGTATAAACCAACACTTCAGAAGAGAGACCAAGGCCGTCGGCCGAAGAGGGAGTCACGGTAATGATGTTGTCGCCCTGAACAGTGGGGACAGTCAATGTTACAGCTTCACCCGGTTTTCCGGTTACAGTTGCTTCTCCGGCAGGACTCACACCCTTAACCGTGATGACAGTGGCTGCGTCGAGAGCGCTTCCCGAGATAGAATTGAGAGGCATCTTGAAAGAGAGAGTGGCCTGGAGCGCACCCTTTGGAGCTGCTGTGGCAGTGAGGTCGGTCACGGCAACAGGGCTTGATGCAGAGGCTTCCGCCTTCTCCACTCTGAAATTGCGTGCATAGAGACGATAGGCGTTAAGAGGAGACACATAATGTATGCCGATATAGTAATCGCCTGCTTCCGGCACTTGGAAGAGAGTTTCGGAAAGCTCGAAATAGCGACCCTTATATACTATATCCTCTTCACGGATGATAGTGGCATTGTTCCCTGAGGGTCGTTTTGCGATGCCGATTTCATAATATTCGTCGGAAGTGAAATAGTGATTTCCGCTCCAGAGGTCAACACAGAAACGATAGTGGGCATCCTTGTCGGGGAAATTGATGGCAGGAAGGAAGAGCCATTCATCGCCCTTGTCGGAGGGTGATTTTGAGGGGCAAAGACAATAGAATCCGCCGGTTCTTTCCGACTGATCATCATAGCGCCAGCCACGAAGAACGGAGGGATCTTGGTTGAGGGGGTTGTTCACAACAGTGAACATGTTGATAAGATCCTGGTCGAGATCCACCTCTCCCTCTTCAACCGTAATATTGACCGGAAGAGAGAGGGGGCCGTCCTGATAGAATTTTCCTGACACACCCGGAGCTGACTCCTTGCCGGAAGCCACGGCCACTACCGATGCTCTGTGAGCCACGGCTCCTGTGGCCGGAATAGTCACGGCAAGAGATGTTGCGGCAACGGGTTCCTGATTCATGCGCACGCCATCGATGCTGACAATATATTTAACCTCGGAAGGATTGATATAACCGTCGTTTGCGCCGGCTGTAACAGCATTCCATGTAACTTTATCGGCAGTCAGAACCACATTTGTCGGGGTTGCAGGAGTGTCGAGGCCGAAATAACGCGAAACGTTCAGAGGCGAGCCATTGAGACGGCCGTCGTCGGTGAGAGTGTAGGGAGTGAGCTTGAAGATATGGAGCCCTTCAGTGGTGGAAACCGGGATAGTCACATCCGCGCCCGCGTTCCCTTTGAATGAACCGCTGAGAGCTTCGCCATCCATTGTGACAGAAAGATAGACATTTCCAGAAAGGGGCTTGCCGTTCTCATATTGTGAGGGGAGGGTGACAGTGAGCGAACCGGAAGTGGCTGCTCCATCCACATTCCAACTCTTAAGCACCGGAGCTTTGGCTGCGTTGGAGTTAACGTAGGTGTCCTGGATGCTGAGGATAGAATATTGGGGATTGTTGTTGATAGTTCCTAAGTAGGAAACTTTCCCGTCGAGCGAGAGAAGCACGGCGTCGGTGCAGGGATAATCATCCTCGTCGTAGCTGTCGAGAAGGGCGAAGAAAGCGCCATCCTTCGGGCTATAGACCATATCATTTGGATAGTCGGTCATATCGTAAGAATATGAGCAGACGTTGGTGAATTTCTTTCCCTTGGAGTCATAGCGCATCATCTTTCCGCTCTCGTCAAGAAGGAAGTAGGCACTCTCCGATGGGTTGTAAGCGAAATCGAGGAATGTGGCCGGAGGAGTCACGCCTAATGGAGTGAATTTCTTGGAGACGGGATCAAACTTCTGAAGCTGATAACCTGTGCCTGCCTTATTATATGTGATAAGGTATGCTTCGTCGTCCTGTGAGTTATAAGCGGCGCAGAGAGCCACTTGCTCCACGGAATCAAAAATGTCGATCTGGATATATTCGAGAGTTTCGCCGGTGTTGACGTCATGGATAGCAATTCCGGCATCGACAATTCCATATCCGGTTTCTGTAAGGGAATAGAAAGCGTAGAGCTCGGAACCTCTCACGAAACCGCAAGTGGGGCTGTATTGTGAGGGACGTTTCCATTTCAATTTATCGTTGGGCCAGCTCACGCTATACCAGCCCGGGTCGGCGGCTCCCTCTCGATAGATGCAGAACCCTTCGATGTTGGAAGCCTTTGATGAGGCTTTCATCACCGATTTTGGGGCAGAAGCCTTGGCCGTGCGGTGACGCGGCACGGAAGTGGCAGAGGAGGAAAAACTCTTGAGCCCTGAAGGAAGAGAGGATTCGGTGTGTACTCTCTTTTCAAGACCACGCGGCATCGGAATGCCTTTGCGTTCGGCCGCCGGGCGCACAAGATTCCCTTCGTCGGTGCGGGTGAGCGTTTCGCCGGCAAAAATCGAACCGGCCACGGTGACCACACCAAGGGCTAAGCCTGTAAAGATTTTATTCATACTGAAAGGTGTTTAGATTGCATATTTATTGTAAAAATATGCAGATGGATAACAAACTGATGAAATCTCAAGCGTTGCAAAAAGCAAATCATAATGAAATGCTCGATGCAAATGTAATAAAAATAAATAGCTAATACAAGAAAAATGTAAAAAATATAACAGGGTTGGGGCATTGGTGAATAAAATGTTAGTATATAGGGGCATTATTGTATAAAAATGCGTATGAATATTTTTTTATATATGCAGAAATGCTTATCTTTGCAAAGGTTAGAATCAAATCCATGATATGAAAAAAACTATACTTATAACATTGCCGATGCTTTTCAGTTCCTCTATGGCTTTTTCGCAAGTGGAACTTCGCACATCCGACCTTCTGAGGCTTGAGATGTCGTCGTCTTCGGCGCCGATTAATTCGGAAATAAAGAAAACAAGGGGCTTGGGAATTGCGGCCGACAACAGGGTGAATATGATTGTTCGCTATGATTCGGAGACTGCGCTGGCCGAGATGGAGAGGGCAGGCGCTGAAATTGTGAGTCTTGTGGGCACACGCACCGCTATTGTTTCGGCAGCCCCGGGGAGCCTGAAGGGTGTGGCGGCATGCAAGGGCGTGACCGGCGCCATGCTTTCCGCTCCCATGAAGAGAACCAACAACAAGGCAATCCCTGCTTCGGGCGTGGACGCGGTGAGAAATGGGATCGACCTCCCGGCTGCCTTTGATGGAAAAGATGTTGTGATCGGTATTTTCGATACCGGAATCGACCCCAATCATATAAACTTCCTTGATGAGAATGGAGATTCAAGGGTGAAGATGGTGTGGGATTATGTCGGAATGACTGCCAAGCCGGATATTTATGACACCCCGGCAAAAATATCCTCCTTTGATTCCGATACAAGTTCGGAAAGCCATGGAACCCATGTGCTGGGTATAATGTCGGGAAGTTTTGTTGATGCCTCCACTCCCGGGGCTCCCGATTACCGAGGAGTTGCGCCGGGGGCTGAGATTGTGGTGGCCTGCGGACAAGGCTATAACGTCCAGATTCTTGATGCGATAGAAAGAATAGGAAAATATGCGCAGGAGCAGGGGAAACCATGCGTGATAAATCTATCGTTTGGCGACAATGTTGGTCCCCACGACGGAACGGATGAATTCACCGAGGCTATCAATGATGTGGCTGCAAAATATAATGCGGTGATTTGTCTTGCCGGTGGCAACGAGGCTGATGTGCCGTTGGCCATTGTAAAGACTCTCGCCGACCAGGATGATTCCTTAAAGACTCTCCTTATAAAGAATAGTTCGGATGTGGGAGGGAATTTCCAGGTTTACGGACCGATGGAGATTTGGACCAATGACGACACGCCTTTTGAGGTGAGTCTTGATATTGTGACCCGTTCGGCGCCCGATGATCCTGTTTATTCTTTCAGCGTGCCTGAGAAAAAGGAGACATACGTGGTGCAAGGAAACAATATCGACCAGTATCTTCAGAACACTGGCAGAATGGAGCTGATAAAAGAGGGGACGGAATTTCAAAACCTCTACGTTAACAGTTTCATGGGAGGCATAAGAGGGAAAGACAGCTATAACGGCCGCTATTATGCGCGTCTCAATTTCTATATCGAAGGGAGAACCTCTTCTGTTGTGAGCCGTAATTTTGTGAAAGTAACGGTGAAGGGTAGTAAGCCGGGTCAGAAGATATATATGTACACTGACGGTTACTATATGGAATTGGGCAACCGGAATATTCCTGGTTTGGATGTCCCCAACGGCTATGGCACCAATTCCAATATGGCTTGCGGTCAGGAGACATTTGCTGTGGGAAGCTATGTCACTGCCAATGTTGCAGGGTCGGGCTATCCGAGCGGAGAGGTCGGCAACATCAGTTATTTCTCCTCCTACGGTGAGACTCTCGACGGAAGGGTTATGCCTGATTTGACGGCTCCAGGGCAGGTGATCATATCTTCGCGCAATAGCGAGATGCCCACCAGTTCAACCTATGCCGCCTATTATCCGCTAAATTATAAATATACTAACCCGAAGACCAAAAAGACCTATTATTGGACCACTTGTGCCGGCACATCGCAGGCTTCACCTCATGTGGCAGGCGTGATGGCTCTTATGCGTGGTGCCAATCCGGAGTTGTCTTATAAGGAGGTTTATGAGATAGCACGTAACACAGCTTCCGAGCCCGGTTATGATTCTTCGGCATGGGGACATGGAAAGATCGATGCGTGGTCGTCAGTGAAGGCTGCTTTGTCGAGTTCTTCGGTGGAGGAGATTGTTGATCGGGGTGGTGAAACGATCATGGTTACTGCTGCCGGCGATGGATATGAAGTTTTTGCTCCGGGAGAGAACAAACTGACGGTGGAGGTTTATGACATGACCGGAATGTTACACCAATCTCATTCGGTTGCGGGCAACACCATTAAGCTTTCCGATTCCGGGCTTCCTTCGGGCCTTTACCTCTTTAGGGTGAAGGGAGAGAAGTCGGAAAAGACGGTCAAGGTCAGAATTTAATACTTTAGAATTAATCAGGCAGAGGCGCTTTTTAAGGGTCTCTGCCATAAACATAACATTATGAGGAAACTATTACAATTCACGGGAACGCTGTTGCTTGCAAGTGCGGTTGTTCCGGCATGGGGTGTCTCCATTTATCAGATTCCTGCCACCCAACAGGAATTTGAGGAGCAATGGAGCATTGTTCCCGGCACAGACAATAAGACGTGGCAGTGGAAGGATGCTACTGAGCCTTACGCCGAGATCGAACCGGCGAATGTGACGAACACAGCCTCAGTGAAACCCGATGCAGCCACGGCGCTGACAGGAACCACATTGGTCTATGACTCTCCTTTCGAAATGAAAGCCGGAGAGATTTTCTATTTCCAGGCTGAGGCCACAAGCCCGAGCTATAGCAACGATGAGATGTTTTATATCGTAATCGGTAAGGATAAGAACGACCTGCAGCCTTTTGCGGAGGATAATACACAGTTTAAGGTTTGGGGAACAAGCTATTTGATCAAGCCTGCCGACAGTAGCAAGTCGAAAGAATATACTGTTCCGGAAGGAGGCGACGGCATGTATTACATCGGAATCCGCAGCTGGTATGGAGCCGGCGGGACGGATAAGAAACTGATGGTGAAATCGCTGCGTGTGGATAAAGTGGTGGATTGTCCTGCTCCCATCACAGGCGGAAAAGCCCAGATGGATCCCGATGGGAAGCTGGAGGCCATTGTTACATGGACAATGCCAACTCAAACAAAGAGCGGAGCTGCCATCACGGATAATATCGGGGCAAAAATATATCGCAGCACACAAAGCACCAAGGCTGCCCTTACTGATCCTTCAGCGCTTATAGCCACTTTGGAGGGGATTCCTGCCGGAGATAAGGTGACATTCGCTGACAATGAAACCAACAGCTCGACACCTATACCTGCTGCCGGTGCTTACTATTATTATATAGCCCCATTTAATGAGGAGGGTGAAAACTCGGATGTCACCTCTTCGACCACTATTTCTCTCAAATGGGTAGGAGAGGATGTGAGAGTGTATAATCCTCTTGATTTTAAGGCTGCTGTTGACGGGGATAATATTGTTTTGACTTTCAAGAATAGATTGGAAGGATATAACGGAGGATACATCAACCCCGAAAAGTTCTATAATAAGATTCAGCGTTCAAAAGATGGAGGCGAGTTTGTAACAATAGAGGAGCGTTTTGTGGGCGAGGCCGATGCAAATGAAGTAACCACTTATCTTGACAACAATCTCGACGGATTTGGAAAATATCAATATAGAATATATTCTGGATATGGAGAGGAACTGTCCACGGCTCAGACCAGTTCGAGCATAATGGGAGGCGGCTCGCTGAGCGTGCCTTTCAATGAGGATTTCAGCACATCTGCTTCCTTCAATAGGTTCACTGCGGAAAGCACAACCTCGTCATACGGTTGGAAATATGATAATGGTAATGCTAAATTACATCCCGGCTATTCTCAATTTAGCCCAACTACTGCCACTCTCTTCACACCTCCTTTAAAGTTGGAGGCAGGGAAGACCTATAGAATAGGGGTTGCAGCTTGGGGCGACGGCCAGTCGAGTGGCGGAGGCTATTATCCAGGCTATGGATATGGATATGACGATGATGACTATTATTATGGCGACGACGATGAAGATGGCGGCGCTTCTTATCCCCTTTCATTTGTAGTGGGCAAGGAGGCGAATTTGGCATCCTCCACTGAGTTTGCAAATAAAACTATAACTGCCACTAAGAAGGGTACCACTCTTGAGGCCTTCTTTGTTCCGACTGAATCGGGAGTTTATTATTTTGGCCTTTCAACCACTTCATCTGATAGCAAATGCGTATATCTCGATGATTTGTCGGTAGATCTGTCAGTGATAGCACCTGCCGCTGTGGCTGATCTCTCGGTTTCTCCGGCGGAAGATGGCAGCAACCGTGCCACAGTTGCTTTCACTGCTCCGGTAAAGAGCAATGCCGGGGTTGAGCTAACCAATCTTAGCAAGGTTGTTGTGACAAGATATTCTGGCGAAACTTCCCAAGAAGTTAAAGTGGTTGAGGATGTAACACCGGGCATGAGCGTTAACTTCACGGATGAAGCTCCCGAAGTGGGTCTATATTCCTACGGCGTGGTATCTTATATTGAGGATAACGCTTCCGACGAGTCTAAATCTGAGGAGAAATGGCTTGGCTATGATGTGCCTAAGGCTATAAGCGCATTCAATGGGTTGCAAGCCGAATTGAATGAATCTTATATCCCTGTGATTTCCTGGGGTGCCCTTTCCGGAACAGCTATCACTGAACATGGCGGATATATTGATATCGATAATCTGAAATATCGTGTGTATCGCATGGATGAAATCAACGGTGGCGACCCTGTTTGTGTGGGCGAAACCGGCGAACTCACCTTCACCGATTCCTCTATTCTTGAGGCAGAGTGGGGCAAGTACAGATATGGCATTGCTGTTGTGAATGGCACCCAGGAGGGCCGCAAGACAGATTGCTTCACAACGATTAACGGTGGAGAGGTCGATATGGAGCATGAGCTCGACCTTACGAATGATGACTATGTGGAAAAGGCGCTTGAGGGTCGCGGCTTTATTGGAGAGAACGGAATCACTTGGAAGGGTAAGGGTGAAACCGAAGGCACGGAGCATATCGCTTATCTCCCACCGTTCCGTTATGCAGCCAACGAGACTACCGGCGTAAAGCTCGACATGACTCTTTCTCGCGGTGACGCTGATTTTGAAGAGCTCATGGAGGTTTATCTTTGCAGTCTTGATGCTCCCGCGCCTGCACTTCGCAATGAGAATCAGTCGCATTCTGAGGCCACTGAAATTGCCGGACATTCAAATATGACTTTGATTCAGACTATCCCTGTTCACGCTTTTGCAGATGATCCGGAGGCTGTGTCGGTGCCTGTGGATATTGCTGAGAATGGTAAGTATCGCTTGGCATTGCGTTGCGCTTCAGCTGATAATAAGCTGTTGAAAGTCCACACTTTGGCTGTGGCTCCGCATAATAATGTTGACACTGGAATTGAGACAGTGGATATGGAATCGGCAGATTCTGATTCGCTTTATTATACTCTTCAGGGTGTGGCTGTAAAGAATCCCGCTCCGGGTGTTTATATCCGTATCAAGAATGGTAAGGCCACCAAGATAATGGTAAGACCATAAAGATAATTGTAAGGCCACAATTATAATTGCAAGGCCATAATGATAATGGTAAAAGCCTAGATTGATAATTGTAAAGCCACAATTATAATTGCAAGGCCCACAATGATAATGGAGAAATAAGCGGAAGAATCTTTAATGATAATAATGAAAACCCGGGTCGGCGATGCCGATCCGGGTTTTTGTAATGTCTTGTGGAGGCTTGGGATTTCATGATGAATCATGCTAAATCATGTTTCATCATGTTTCATCATGTCGCATCAAGCTTCATCATGTTTCATCATGTGGCATCATGCTTCATCATGATAAATCTTGTCGAATCTTGCCAAATCTTGCCAAATCTTGCGATATTAGAATGTCACTGCCAATTGGGCTTGGATTCGGTTGGTGTGTAATCCTTGGCCGGCTAAATCCTTGCTGTGACCGTAGTCGTATTCCAAGCCGGCAGAGAGGAATTTATTGAATGTGTAAATCACATTGGCTGCTGCATAGTCACCGTAACGGTAGGTGTCGCTGGCAACAGCGGCATCGTCGGGGAGCCAGTTGGTGAGGTGGCTATAGCTGAGGTTGCAGGAGAGCTTGGGTGTGATGGCATAGTTCAAGCCTGCTGTAAGACCCATTGATTTCACAGCCTTCATTTTCCCGGGTTCCGTTGTGGCCACGGCATCTAAGCCAAGGTCGGCATCATCTTGGAGATATGTGCCGATACCAGCTCCGTAGGTGGCGTCATATTGAGCCGAGAGGCCGCCTCCTAAATCCACCATTCCGGAAAGTTGGATACCACCACCCTGGACTGTGGAATTTTTAGAAAGGTCAAGGTTGCGATATTGCATCGGCCTATATATTCCGGAGAGGCGGATATGCGAGTTGCCTCCATCCCAGGCATATTGGAGATAGAGCGGGATGGCCGGGATTCGCTGTGAAACGGTGTTGGTGAGGTTGCCTGTGGTGAGGTCGGCCGTCGGAGCGTCGATACCGATGGCTCCCGAGAAGTTTGGGGTAAAGTCTTGAGCCCAGTAAGCTGTGAAGAGCGATTTTGAAACTGAACCGTTGGGACCTTCGCTATCAATCGTCATTGGCATTGCTTCGCCGTCGGTGAAGGGAGAGTCGGTATAACCTATTGTCAGGCCGCGATACTTACCATAAAAATGCGAAACCTTTATACCATTGTTTGCTCCCGTGAATTTGGCTTTGAAGAAGATACCGATATGGTTGTCGCTGTTGGGCATGGCCACGAAGTTCATGTAAAATGAAGAGGATTGCCAAGCAAAGCGAGTGGCACCTCCGTTTCCGGGGGTCTTTGCAGTAATGGAGGAAGGGGTGAAGTCGAGAGCGGAGGGCATATTGTCGCCGAAGTCGAACATTACTTCGCCAAGGAATTGGGCTCCTATACCTAAATAGAACTGGCGTTCCTTTCCAACAATGGCGAAACGTGGAAGACCGTTGTCGTTGGGGGTTTTAGGAGCATTCTGTTCTAAGGTCTCTTTCACTTCTGAGGCCGGGGCATCGCCCACTATAGGCTTAACCACGTCGTCGGCTTCAAGACGGTTATCACGCTGTGCGGAAGCAGTGAAATTATAAGTGCCGGCAGCTAAGGCGGCTGATAAAAGAAGTAGTGTTTTTTTCATAGTAATTGTTTTTTATAAAGATTAATTTATGTTTCAACAAGTTAAAGCCCCCATTAGTTTGATAACGGCGGCTTTAAATAATCAAAAATAAATTTGCGAGTTAGAAATATCCTCCGTTCGATTGGCTTTCGGAAGTGTCAGGTTCGGCATATCCGGTGAAGAAACCTTTCCCGGGAATTTCAACCAGATAAAGCACTGATACCTTTGTGCCCTCCATTGGGGAGAAGTAGGTCACTATGGTGGATCCATCTTTTTTCACTTCCTTGCGATCAATAGGATAATTTGAGGTGGGAAGTACATCTTTCAGGAAGGCATCAGCTTCGGCCAGTGAGGTATAGAAAGATGGTTTCTTGGAGTAGCGACAATATATGTCAAGAGCAGCGAGCTCCGGAAGGGTGCCATCGTTGTAGTCTCCTGCCACGTCGGTAAAGAATGGGAAGAGCGGAATGGCGTTAATAACCATGGACGATAGTAAAAGGGAGATGATAAATAAGAGTTTACGCATAATCTATTTTGGTTAGGTTTATTTTGCAAAGATAAAGAATTTTTTTTCATTTCCTGTCATTTTGATATTATTTCTTGCCCGAAATAGAAGAAATGAATATAAAAATACTTATCTTTGCGAAAAGTTAAAAAGAGAGTTATGAAAAAGATTTTGGCTGTTATAGCTATGATTATAGCAGGATGCGTTGCTGCTTCCGCGCTAACGTTTACCACCTCGGATTTGAAGAGTGAGAATTTGAAGGGGAACGTGAAAAGAGTTAAGACTTACCGGTTGAGTAAACAACGGTCTTTCCCTCAAGACACCATTGCCAAATATCAACGTCTGAAAATGCCCCTGCCTGAATATAAGCGCTCTCTCTGGCGCACGGCTGAATATAACGATAAGGGGATGATGACGTTTGAGGATAGATGGTTCAAGGAATACAAAACCTATGATCCGCAAAACGACCGGACGTTGATTGCTATTCTTGAGAAGAGATATGACGAGGATGGCTCGCTTAGACGCGTTTATGAACAGACCTTTGATGAGGATTGGTTGCTATCTTCAGGAAAGGCTACTGATGGGAACGGGGATGTGATATTCACGGAGAGCTATAAAAAGACTTTGCGCGAAGATGGTAAAATCGAACTTTACGGCAACCATGTCGGCTCGAACGGCAGCGAGAGTTCTTTCACATTATTGCTTCGGCCGGATTATACAATTGAGCAGATGTATCAAAAGGCACCTCTCTTTGAGCAATTGATTCTTATGGATGAGCAGGAGCGACCTTTTTCTGTGACGGAGACAAAAAACGGCACTGTTACCAAAATGACAATGGAATATACCCCTACGAGCCGAAAGATTTATAATATTGACCCGGAGGGAAAGAAAACTCTATTTCGAGAGTTTACTATGGATAGCTATGGGAATGTAATCTCAGAGAAAGAATTCAAACCAAACGGGTTTGTGGATAAAATGAAGACCACAACGTATAAGTATGATTCTCATGGCAACTGGATTAGGAGCACCACCATTTCCGCCCCTTCTTCAGAGACCGAAATAAAGGAGCGCGAAATAGAGTATTATTAATCCATCATGAAATATAGGAATCTAAAGATTTGAAAAATAAGCATCTAAAGATAAAGTCCACTTTTAAAAGTGGACTTTTCTTTAGAATTCAGCTCATTTTGTGGGAGTAGAGGTGTTCTTAGGAAGGGTGACGGTTATTTCGTTTACGGATTTGCCGTTAAGGGTGATACTGTTGGAGACTTTTGGATTATTGCCCTTCCATTTGACGGTATGGGTATAAACGATTCTATACTCCTGATCGTAACCTTCAATTTTGAAAGTTGCGTCAATTTTTTGATTCTTTTCTCCGTCGAATTCTCCAAAATCGAGAGTCGGGCCTTGAATGTGGGAGCTATCGAAATACAACCCTTTAAATTGAGGGAGGTAGTATCGAGTATTGGAATAATATGGTGGTTCTGGGGTTTCCCATTGAGCTTGATACACTTCACCATCATATTCAATTGACATTGGCTTGCCAAACCAGCTTCCCTCCTCGTCGGGCAGAAGAAGGTTGTTGCCATCGGCATCGACAATATTAATTTGTAAAACCACGGGCGAGAAATCCCAAATCACATCATCATCGCCACAAGAAGTTAAGTTTAAAGAGGCGGTTCCAATCATGAGGACAAGAATCAACGATAGCCTGGAGGGTAATTTAAATCTCTTTTTCATAATCAATAGGCTGTAAAAACATTAATCAACAAGTTTAAACTCACATTCGCAAATATAGTGCAAAAAATATTAATGTGCAAATTTTATTTCACGAATAGATGGTTAGTACGATGGAGCGGGAGACACCATAATTACAATTAATCTAAAAGCTGCTGAATTTCAGCGGATTTTGGATCAATTGTGGTCCCACTTGGGAAACCCCACCTTTCTTATATCCTAAAAATCAAATATTTATCAGAACACCTTTCCGCAACTCCAACATTCGCTCCTACGGCATACTACATCGCTTTTCACAGCTCTGCTCCACCGAAACAATCGGACCCACTCCTGTCGTCACCCACAAGTTCTCTCACTTGTCATCTGCAAATATAACGAAAAACAAAAGAGACTAGTATTTGTGTCTATATCGAAATAATAATTTAGGAATTAATCTCCATCCCGAAATAATATATTACTCCGGTCGTTATTACGATCGAAAGAGTTTTCAATGTTATAGACTGCATCCAATGAAAACTTTATTCTGTTGTTATGAATATAATATGTATAAACGTGTCTGTATAAAGTTCCTGCGCTCCACACATAAACCTCGAAGTACCCACTATTCGATGGTAGTTTTGTAATAGAGGGTAACAGTGTAAAGTATGAATAACCAATGTTGGCGGCAAAAGATGCTTTTTCGGCATCTTGTTTTGTGAGAATGTAACTGAAATCTGAGGAATGAGTTTTACTATATGGTAGAAAACGGTCTCCAATTGATAACAAAAACATTTGCCATACTGCCTGTGGTGAAGACCCCATAATACTCCCCTCCAAGGATTGTAAATATTTTTCTGCATCCTCTCCAGAAAGGAATCCTTCAAAATCGAGCCTCTTATAAATTAAAGAGACCTCTGAAAAATTTGCGATAAAAAATACAAAATCAAATCTTGACCAATTGCCTACTTTGACAGCATAGAGTCCTTTGTCATGTCTAACAGATAAATCGGACAAAATATTTAGAAGAGGTGTTGCATCAACAAGAGAACGCGCTTTAAACTCAGAAAGTCTTTTAAGATAAGCTTCTGATATTTTTGACATTTTTAGGCTTTCCGCCATTTGAATTGCAGACTTCTTAAATGACCTGCAAGGATCAGACAAGCGACCTGTAAGCCATAACCAACCGGTTAAGGGTTCCCCTTTTTGTGGATCGAAGTCGTCATTAAAGTAAAGAGGTATTTCTAATCCAGTTTCCTGATTTAATTTTATTAAGCAAGTATTTACCGAGCTATTATAGAAACTGTCATATTTTAGATCTCGGGTAGGAGACTGAAATTCAGCCATATCAGGACATTTTGAATCATGGGGTAGAAACGCAACGAAATTCTCTGTGCTGAAATTAACAGGTTCAATCTCCCCATTTTCATTATATGTAGGCTCTTTACCAATTTTGGCAAGGAAATCTAGAGCCCTTTGTCCCTCAAATGTAAACCCACGAGAAGCTTCCTTTGCGTTACTCGAAGTGGCTGCCAATCCCACGTGAAGTTTAGCCCCAATCTGATATTTTGCCTTATTAAAATAGTAATCAGTGGCAAAGAAGTGAAAAACAAATTCCTCTTCATTTGTTGAGTATTTACACTTGATAGTTGCTTCAATTTGATTAGTCCATTCTAACACATCAATTACCTCAACCAATACGGATACCCCTTGAAGATAGGGGAAGCATGAAATGAATTCATTAGTATGATTCTTGGGATTATGCGCAATTAGGCATAAGTAAGCAATATCATCAATCGCGTCGTCCCCAATATATTTCAGAGAGGCTACATTTGTTAGAATACTTTCATTTTCTTCAAATGAAACCTCAGTCTCAGTTCTCAGACAAACCTGAGACTCTTTTAACATTTCCCCGATAAATGTTCGTAGTTCATCCACCTTGACAAAGGGTTCGTGATGGTCGCCATGTGTTTCATATAATTCATACGGTTTTTCCCATTCTTCATAATTATTAGGAGGGAGAACGGTATGTGAGTGGCTTATACGATAGTTTGAAAATTCAAGTTTAACAAAACAGACATTTTTACCATTGGATTGAATTAAGATACCTTGGTCGTTCGTATCCGTATCTATAATTAATATCGGCCAAATAGTAGTGTGTTTTATTTTCCATTGCTTGTGTTGGTATTCGATATGCCTCATCAAACCATCTTTTGATGTGATTTCATCAAAAGCCAATTCGGATTTACCGGAAAAATAGGGAGATACGTAATCCCTAATAAACGAAAGATCGTCATTACACCAGCTTTCTGCATAACCTTTATACATTTCATATTCCGAGACATTCTTACTACTTGTAGGGATATCTTTCCATAACATCTGAAGTGGGTAATACGAAATCTCATATTTACCTCCTGCCACCGGGATGTTTTTATCGTTATCCAGACACTTTGCCTCAGCGAAAAAGAATATGGGAATAGTATCAAACTTATGGAATCCTTCCGTTAAACGAGGATACTTAGTTTCAAAGTTTCTAAGATATAAATCACTAATAATTTTCTCACTTTCTTCTCGTGAGGGAACATATTTTACCACTCCACAGACTGTTTGACCAGATTTTTTATAAGAGAAATCTGCCTCAG
>CAZXGU010000025.1:0-24581 GCA_964640375.1 uncultured Sangeribacter sp.
TTGTGGTGTTTGTATAATTTCTAAATTGTTGCTGTGATTGGCCATACGAAGGCTCGAAGACCAAGACGGGGTTTAGACTCATCAAGTTCGTGTAGTTTGTCGAGAAGTAGAGCCACTCGATCGTCTTCTACAAAAGTGAACATGGCTTGCGCTAATGAAGGCCAAGCGTGACTGCCGTAGTGGGGTTCCCCTTTATCTGTTCCTCTTCCTTGAACATTTCCAAAGGCTGTGAAACCTCTGCATGAACAACGGTTGAGTATATCAATGATTGCTTGATGATGTGCCTGGTCGTAGGATATGAAGATTGCTTGCATTTCAATCAATTTGTTTTGGTAAGATATTTTTAATTGAAAGGGTTGAAGCAAATGGATATATCCATTTGCTTCAACCCTTATATTATTTTGCTTTCAAAAGCTTTTTACGCAATTTCTTTCTTTCATTTTTTACGCCTCTACCTGCAAATACACAGTAGAGAGTTGGTACGAAGAGAAGAGTGAGAATAGTAGAGAATGTTAGACCACCAATTACGGCCACGCCCATAGGGCGCCACATTTCAGAGCCTTGACCGCTTCCAATGGCCATAGGAACCATTCCGAGGATTGTGGTGAGTGTGGTCATCACAACAGGACGGAGACGCGATTTACCGCCATCTACAACCGCCGTTCGAATACCCATGCCGCGTTCTCGGTTAAGAGTTATGTAGTCGATAAGCACGATACCATTCTTCACTACAATACCAATGAGCATGATTGCGCCAATCATTGACATGATATTGAGGGTATGCCCCGTGAGCCAGAGGATGAGGAACACTCCTGAGAATGCAAATAAGAGAGAGGTCATAATGATTCCTGGATAGGTTAGCGATTCAAACTGGGCAGCCATAACGATATAAACCAAAATGATTATAAGCACACCTAAAAGTAAAAGGTCGCTGAAAGAATCTTGCTGGTCTTCGAAACTACCTGCTATCTGGATGTTCACTCCCGGCGGCATATCGATTGAGTTCATCTGAGCCTCAGCATCTGCAACAACCTGGCTCATCGGAACTCCATCAACAACGGCGGAAACTGTGATTAGACGTTCGCGGTCTTTACGCTCAATGGTAGGCGGAGTGAAGCGTTCCACAACTGTGCCGAGCTCTTTCAACCGAACTCCTTGACCAGTGGAAGAATAAATCATGATATTTTCAATATCTGAAATCTGAGTTCTCTTTTCAGGAGAATACATTACCTTTATATCATACTCTTCACCATCCTCGCGGAATTGAGAGGCTGTGGAGCCATTTATACGGTTGCGTAGATAGAAAGCAGCTGTTTGCAAAGAGATGCCATGCAATGCCAACTTTTCCCTGTCGAAGTCAACCTGATATTCCGGCTGATAATCGGAGCGAGAAATCATTACGTCGGCTGTGCCATTAATACCTCTCAGAATCTCTGCCAAATCGCGTGCCACTTTGTCGGTGTTATCGAAGTCATAACCATATATTTCGAAATCGACAGTTGACTGGCCGCCCATTCCGCCTCCTTGACGTCCTCCGACCATTACTTGCGCTTTCTTAAATTCCGGGAAGTCGTTTTCTATATCTTTACGCATCTCATCGGCAATCTCGGTTATTTTCCTTGAACGTTCGCCTGGATCCGATAATCGTATATTCATCGAGATGATATGGGGTCCATTATCAGAAAGAGAAGCGTAGGTATTATCCGAGCTTGCAGGACCAACAGTATATGACTGGACCAAAATCTCAGGATATTTTTTTCTCCACATTGAGTCGAGCCGAGCCATTGATGCTTCCGCTTCTTCAACACGGGAGCCTATTGGCAATTCAAGATTAACTCCGAGACGTCCGTCATCCTGAGTTGGGAAAAACTCAGTGCCTACATGTTTCATAAGGAAACAGGATCCTATGAAGATACCAAGACAGATAATAATAGTGACGGTTTTATGAGTTACAACCTTTTGCAAGAGTGAAGCATATCCATCATCAAATTTATCGAGTGCCTTCTCAATAGGCCGGTACCATCCCATTCCTTTGGAATTTTTGTTTCTGAGACGAAGCCATTGCGAACAAAGCATGGGAGTGAGCGAGAGGGCACATGTGGTTGATATAATCATCATGATAGTAACCATCCACCCGAGCTGGCGGAAAAGCACACCGGTCATTCCTGTCACAAGAGTGAGGGGGAAGAACACTGCAATAAGAGTCAATGTAGAAGCAATAACCGATATGGCCACCTCGTTGGTGCCGTGCACGGCCGCCTGTTTGGGGTCTGAACCACGCTCAATATGGGTAGTTACATTCTCCAGAACTACGATAGCATCATCCACCACCATACCGATAGAGATGGAGAGGGCAGAGAGAGAAACGATATTTAAGGAATTTCCCGTTGCAAAAAGATAAATGAATGAGGCAATCAGCGAAACGGGAATAGTAATGACAATGATGATAGTGGCTCTCCACCGCCCGAGGAACAGGAACACCACAATCATCACGAAGAGCAACGCGTAGAGCACTGTCTCAACCAATGAGGAAATAGTGTTTCGAATATTGTCGGAGGTATCCACGATTACTCCGATCTTTATATCCGATGGGAGATTCTTTTCAAGTGTGGGCAGCATTTTCATCACTTTATTTGAAATCTCAACAGAGTTTGCACCGCTCTGTTTCTGAATGATGATCATTGCTCCCTTATTGCCGTTAATATAGGTTTGCTGAGTTCTTTCTTCAAGGCTATCTTCCACCTTAGCCACGTCGCGCAAGTAAATTGTCTTGCCGTTGACCGATGCCACAGGGATATTTTCGAGTTGTGCAGAATCATCAAATTCCCCTTGCACACGCAGAGCGTAGGTGTTAGAACCGATATCGAAAGAACCACCCGGCACATTCTTGTTTTCAGCAGAAATCACAGATGAAATGGCTTCTACAGAAAGATGGTAAGCATCCAGACTCGCGGGATCCACATAGACATGAATTTCACGCTTTGGGGCACCCGAAATTGACACTGAGCCAACACCGTCAACGCGAGCAAGAGGATTTGCCACGGCGTCGTCAAGAATTTTATAAAGACCCGACATGCTCTCTTTTGCCTCCACTGAAAGAAGGCAAATAGGAATCATATCTGTAGAGAATTTGAAAATAATAGGATTCTCAGCATCATCGGGAAGCACCGACTTTACCATGTCAAGCTTATCGCGCACATCATTTGTCAGCACATCAATATCATATCCATATTCAAATTCAAGAGTGATAACCGAAGTGTTTTCTCGTGACGTGGAAGAAATATGCTTGAGATGCTCCACGGAGTTGAGTGTATTTTCAAGAGGCTTGGTCACATTCTGCTCGATATCTTTCGCGCTTGCACCCGGATACATGGTGATGACCATGATTGAATTGGTATCAATATCGGGGTAGAGGTCGATTGGAAGTTTAGCGAGCGAGAAAAGACCTAATATGATCACCGTGACAAAACAGAGAGTGGTCATGATCGGGCGTTTCACCGCCGAACCGTATAAACTCATAACGTATTATTTTTTAATAGTTACTTTTTTACCGTTAGCAAGCCTATTTTGGCCGCTCACCACAACTTGCGAACCAGGCTCAACACCGCTGAGCAGTTCATATTCATCTCCAAGGCGCTGACCAAGTTCTACTTTATTATAAGAAACTCTTTGGTCGGCAGGGTTATAGACATAAACATAATGGTCGCCGGAGCCTTGCTGCTTCACAACAGCCTTATCGGGAACAACCACACGGTTTTGAGTTCCGAGATTCATAGTGGCGCGTCCGAACATTCCGGGAAGGATTCTGCTGTCGGAATTAGCAGAGGTTATTTCAACACCGAATGTACGGCTCGACGGGTCAACAGTTGGAGCAACCATAGTAACAGTGCCTTTGAAAATTTCATCGCCATAAGTGTCGAAGGTTATGTTTGCTTCCATTCCTCTCTTCACATGTGAGAGTTCGCTTTCAGTGACATTGATAACGATCTTCACCGGTTGCACCCGTGCAATGGTAAGAATAGGGAGCGAGCCCGTCATATCTCCCGGGTCGTAATTGCGCGCTGTTACCACTCCGGAGATGGGAGCTGTGAGAACAGTGTTTTCTTGAGCATTTCTGAGGGTTCGTTCGGCTGCAGCAAGAGAATTTTTGGCATTGATAAGTTGAGTCTCCATTTGATCAACTTGCTGTTTTGTTCCTCCTCCTATTTTGAAAAGTTCGAGAGCCCGGTCATAATTGAGCTGCACATTTCTAAGATTAGCTTTAGCATTATCCACTTGGGTCTGGTAGCCAACGGCACTAACATCATCCATCAACACAAGGCGTTGTCCTTTAGAAACACGCATCCCCTCATCAACATAGATTGCTTTTATTCTGTTAGGAGCGGACGCTGAAATATTGTTTATCAGATCAGGCTCGACAGAGGCTGTATATTCTCCAATCTGATCAACCGGACGATCGCCGACCGTTTCAACCGTTACCACAGGAATTTTTTCCTCTTTATCCGCTTTTTCCTCCTTCTTATCCTGACCAGAACAGGAGGCTAAAAGAACTAACACGGCCAGAGCCGACGACGATAAATTTCTTATTTTCATTTTATAATTTTTTTCTATATCTATAATGGTATGTTATCGGAATAAGATTTACTTTGAAAGGATAAGTGCCTCCTCTTTACCAAGAAGAGCATCGAGCTCACTTGTGGAGACGAGATAATTATAAATGGCCTGAAGATAGGCAAGCTGAGCGGAAGTATCCGCAAGTTCGCTATCTCGGAGGTCGAGATAAGTTGCGGCTCCTATTTCAAAGCTTTTCTGCATGATTTCGTGAGCCTTCTTAGCTTGTTTTACACCTTGTTCGCTGGAAGCTATTTGCTTTACCTGTTTATTGATATTATCCACTGCAAGATCAACTTGCATATTTAGATTGCTAACAAGGTTTTCTCTCTGGAAATTCATTTCAGTGAGCTGCACTTCGGCCTGTTTTAGGGCATGATATTTTGTTCCCCCCGAAAAAATGGGGATGCTTAAAGCAAGGGCCACATTGCTATATGGATTGAAGTGCTGATTCTTGAAGGCATTTCCATTCGACATAGCATTCCAATTAATGTTAAATTGCACACCAAGTGTCGGAATCCATGCGTATTTTTTTAGAGTTACGTTTTGTTCGAGCATTTTTTTCTGAATATCGAGAGAACGCAGGGAGCTATTTTGTGATATGTTCTTGTCGAATCCGGGAGCTAATCCATACATTTCCCGCTTCATGTCGTTCAAAGTAATGTCAGGCCAAATCTCAGAATTATAGTCAATTCCCATGAGGACTTTAAGTTGAAGTTGACATTGGCGAATGGCGATATCAGCTTGCAAAAGTTCGGGTTCGATATTGCTAACCTGAACGGCCGAGCGGAGCACATCATATTCAGAAGCGGTGCCTTGGTCGAATTGCTTTTTATATATTTCCGCATTCATCTTCGCAATGTCATAATTTTGGAGAATGACATCTCGGGAGGCAATAGCAAGGAGAAAAGCATAATAAGCTTTATTGATATTATTCACAAGGTCAATTCTTGAGGCTCTTGCATCTTCCAGAGAAGCTAAGATTTGCGAATCGGAAATTTTTATGGATTGCCAAAGAGATGCGTTAACTAAAGGCATGGCGGCCGAAAAACCGGTGTTCCAGTTATTGTCGGTTCCCATCTTTATGGTTGTGGATTGTCCTGCCATGTTCATGCTCATTGATTGCAATTCGATAGAGCGTTGGTAGGCGAGAGAGAAATCGATAGTTGGCAGCAAATTCCCCTTCACCTCCTTTTTGGCATATTCCATCTTTTTGATTTCGAGATCTGCCACTTTCACGGTTGGGTTATCCTGCAAAGCAATTTCAATGCATTTAGCCTTTGAAAGGCGAATAGTGTCGGAAGCTTTCTGAGCAATGGCTATATTAGAGCAAGAGAGGATTAAAAAGAGGAGAGAGAGTTTTTGAAAAAATCTCATGATAAGTTTTCAGTTATAAAAGAATTAGAATATTCCTGATTTTGGAGATAGAAATTATCGACAATTTGAATTCCTTCTTGAGTGGCGATAGAACGAAGAAAGCTTACTGCTATCATGTCGAAAGCATCCGGGATTGTTATTCCTTCCGGGAGCTCTTCATCCATACGTCTTAAAGATTCCATTTGCACACGCATCATGCGGAGCATAAAAGGATAGTTAATTTCCTGTCGGAACACACCTTGCTCGATTCCGAGGTTGATGGCATACATTAGTTTGTCGATCCAAAGGTCGCCATGATTATCATAGAGCTCCCTTACCTCCGGCACATACTCATCCATATCGAAGAAAAAATCGACATTCACCTCTGCCATAAGTTTCTTATGATAGGTGAAAGTTCGGACAAGAGCCTCCATCACTGTTTTAGAGGATGAGAAGATATTTTCAATGGTTTTTCTGCGCTGTTTCTGCCAATAGTCGATTGCACGCAGAATCATATCTTTTTTTGAATCGAAAATCTCATATAAGGTTCTCTTCGACATAGAGAGAGCCGAGGCTACTGAGTCCATGGTAGTGGCTTTCATACCATTTTTCAGCAGGATTCCTGAAATTGCAATGATCAGGTCGTCATGGTTTTCATTAGTCAGTTCAGCCATAGTGGGCGGTCTTGAAATTATGGAAAAATATTGACCGCAAAATTATAGAAATAAAATGGAAACTCAAAGTAAAAAATAAGTTTTTTGATATAAAAATTTAACATCTACCCGAAAAGATTATATTTTAGTATCGGGCAAAAAAAGTGGGAGAAACAAGCGCCGAAGCATTTGTTTCTCCCGGGAGTTGGGGAATATGGGGGGTGAAATGTGGGGATCGAACCCACGACCTTCGGAACCACAATCCGACGCTCTAACCAACTGAGCTAATTTCACCATGTTTAACCTCTTTTCTTCCGAAAAGCGATGCAAAGTTAGTCATTTTTTTTGATTGCTCCAAATTATTAAGCAATTTTTTTGTAATTTTGTTAAAAAATAATGTCGGAACCCTTAACCGCTATTTTCAGGAATGAAAATAGGCGGAAATATGAATAAAATGCCTATGAATAGCAAAGAAAGAGAAAAAGATATGCTTTCAGTGGCTGAGATGAGAGAACTTGGCTCTCTCGTTTCAGAACTGAAAGGGAGATTAGGGTCATCAATAACAGGGGAGGAACTTGAACGAGTGAGCCGCACTCTTCGTCGCGGTCTTCGCAGCGGAATTGGTGCGCATGATGCTCATGGTCTTTGCACTGCCATCATGACAATGCGCACTGCATGTGTATTCGCTGAGATGGTAGATCCTGATCATGACATTCTGCTTGCCATTACTCTCTATCCTTTATATGAGAACGGAGTCTTGTCGGTTGCCGAAATTAAAGAGGAATGGGGAGAGGATGTGGCCGGGTTGCTTGAAGGAATATCTAATGTTTCCAAATTCAGCAACCGAAACAGTGCGCATAACCAGGACAATTTCAGAGGTCTGATGCTCGGATTGGCACATGATATCCGTGTTATCATTATAATGATCGTAAAGAATCTGGTTTTAATGCGTTGCATTAATCATCATAAAGATGACGAATGGGTGAGAAATGTGGCGTTTGAAGCCAATTGTCTGTATGCTCAACTTGCGCATCGATTAGGTTTATACAAAATAAAAGGCGAGCTCGAAGATTTATCTTTGAAATATACCAATCGGGAGATATATACTCAGATAGCACATAAACTGAATGAGACTAAACGTTCGCGCGACGCCTACATCAAGTCGTTCATCGGACCTCTCAAATCAAATCTTGAGAAGGCCGGACTGAAATTTGAAATAAAGGGGCGCACAAAATCAATCTCTTCAATCTGGAACAAGATGAAGAAACAGAAGGTTGATCTTCCGGGCATCTATGATCTTTTTGCAATTCGCGTCATAATCGATACACCATTTGAAAAAGAGAAATCCGATTGCTGGCTTGCCTATTCTATTTTGGCGGATATGTACACAGCCAATCCGGCTCGTATGCGAGATTGGATATCTATTCCCAAAAGCAATGGATATGAGAGCCTTCATGCCACTGTCTTAGGTCCGGACTCAAAATGGGTTGAGGTTCAATTCCGCACGGAGCGAATGGATCTAATTGCAGAGAAAGGATTGGCAGCCCACTGGCGATATAAAGGAGGCAAGGGAGCGAGCACCGACCAATGGATGAATAACATCCGTGACATTCTCGAAACTGCTGAAGCCGGCCCGATGCAGCTTATGAAGAACATACAAGCCGATGCTTTTGGAGAGGAGGTTTACGCCTTCACACCCAAGGGCGATCTGTTCAAGATGTCGGCCGGGGCAACGGCATTGGATTTTGCGTTTCATATCCACACTAATGTTGGAGCACATTGCACCGGAGCGATAGTGAATGGGGCACATAAGAAGTTAAGCTATAAAGTTCAGAATGGCGACACTATTGAGATTCTGACATCTGTGAATCAGACACCCCGTCAGGAATGGCTTAACATTGTGACCACCTCCAAGGCACGCAACAAGATAAAACAGAGTCTTAATGAGGAGAAGCAGCGGTTGGCCGACTTGGGGAAGGAATCGCTTATGAGACGCGCAAAGAACAGGAAGGTGGAGATAGATGAAGGAGCCTTGATGAAACTAATAAAAAAACAGGGATTCAAATATGCTCTGGAGTTCTTTGCAGAGATGGGTGCCGACAGGATAGATGCAGGGCGCTTCCTCAACACATATATTGATTTCACAACTGCTGAACCGGAGGTTGAACAAGAGAAAGTTTCGGCCGAAGAATATCAGATTATACGCAAGGAGGATAATTCCAAGGATGATGTCCTGGTAATTGGTGAACAATCAATCAACGGACTGAGTTATAAATTTGCAAAGTGTTGCAATCCGATATATGGAGATGATGTTTTCGGCTTCATCTCATCGGATGGAGCGGTGAAGATTCATAAATGCGATTGTCCGAATGCAGCCCATATAATTGAGCGTTATCCGTATCGAATCATACGTGCCGATTGGAGCGGAAAGACAGGGCGCATGCTCTCTGCCTCAATAAGGGTGATTGGGAATGATGATATCGGAATCGTAGCCAATATTTCTTCAATAATTGCTAAAGAACCCAACACCAATCTGAGAAATATCTCGATCGATTCTCACGACGGAATCTTTCAAGGTTATCTTGTGATAGGAGTGACCGATCAGCGTCAGCTCACTTCTTTGATCAAGAAGATAAAAACCGTTTCAGGGGTGAGGGAGGTTTCGAGAATTTAATAAATAGAAAAAATAGATATGAGAAAGATAGCAATATATTCTTTTGCCCTCCTTTTGCTTGCAGGGTGCGCTCATAAAAATGAGTCGGGTAAAGAGGCCCAGGAATCATATAAGAAGGCATTGGAAGATTCAATAAGCAATGTAACAGCGGAAATTGATTCCTGTAACGATGTTGCAGCTTCGCTGACAGATAAAATAGGTTCTCTCTTGCCTGAATTTAGATCGGTGAATAAAGCAAAGGAAGTGGAGGGTTACACCATCTTTCAGGGATGGGAAAATCGATACCCGTTACAGAACACGGGGTTGGTGGCTCGTCTTAATGCCTCGCGACAATTAGAATTGGTTGGGGTGTTGAAAGGAGGAGAGTTCGACAGAATAAGAGTTACAGTTCCTTCCGGTTCGGCAGAAAGTGCCGTGGTCGCTTACGACCAAGCCTTGAATTATCGTCGAGGAGGATTGAACACTGTTCTCTTTTCTGGAGATGAAGCAGATTCAATTGCCGCTCTAATTGCAGATAATGAGTTGAATCCCATCACTGTCACCTTCCTTAATGGTGGAAAATCAACCGGGACGTGGAAGATGCCTAATGATTATGCCAAAATGATAACCATGAGCTATCTGCTCTATTCTTCCAACTTGGAGCAACAACGTCTCACTCAGAAATCACATCTTCTTACAGAAAAGTTAAAACTTCTTAGACGTCACCAAGAATCGGAGAAAGATAGAACCGCATCCGACACTATAAAATCTAAATAAATTTAAGGCTTCATTTCAATCGGGAAATGAAGCCTTTAATTTATTTAGATAATAAAAAGAAGCTCGGTTGCTTTCAACCGAGCTTCTTTTAAGTTTTTATATTACTGATGGGCTGGGCGAAGAAGATCGTTGACTGTTTTCACCGGATTGAATGTATCGGCAGGCACTTCAATAAAGATAGTGTTCCAATTGCTCATCGCGCCATTCCAAAGGCCGGGAAGTTCAAGAGCCTTGATTTCCACTCCCTCTCGACTCTTTTCAGAGATGAAACCAGTGGCCTTATCCACATATTCGGGAAGATTGAATTTCTCACCCTTGTAATTCTTTGTAGCCACGGCGAGATCCACGGGGTTGAAATGGGTGGATTCTTTCAGCATTTCCACAGAATGTCTATCCTTCATGTCGATTTGAGAGGCCTCAAGAATCTGGAGACTAACTGTGCCATCAGGATTATAAACCATCCACGGGCCTCCTCCGGGTTCACCTTCATTTTTCACCATTCCGCATACACGCACAGGACGATTCAGTTTGCCAAATATATAAGCAGCTTTCTCTTCAGCAGAAAGGGTGTCGGCATTGTCATTAGTGATGCAAAGCACGTTACGGAGGAATTTAAGCATCTCATCGAGTTCCTCGTCAGAAGGAGTTCCCTTTTCGAGGCGACGGCAATATTCGTCGATTTTCTGCTTTGTTGCAACCAACACACCGCCAAGAATCTTTTTGAATCTTATAGTCGAATCTCGATGAGTATCAGGCACCACGTTATCAATGTTCTTAATAAAAATCACATCGGCATTGAGGTCATTAAGATTCTCAATAAGAGCACCATGTCCTCCGGGACGGAAGAAGAGATTTCCGTTTTCACGATAAGGAGTGCCGTCGAAATTGGCAGCTACTGTATCTGTTGAAGGTTTCTGAATGCTATAAGTCACATCATAATCCACATCATAAATATGACCGAGATGTCCCTTTGCCTCTTCCACTTTCATTTCCACGAGAGGAAGGTGTTCGGGAGATACTGTGAAATGAACATTCACCTTTCTCTTCTTTCCGGCAGCATACTGGGCTCCTTCTGCAAGGTGCTCCTCAATAGCAGTTCGAGCGCCGCCTGTCACCTTATGGAAATTAAGAAGTGCTTTAGGCAGATGGCCATAGTTGAGACCTGTTTTTTCAATAAGAGTTTCTGCAATCTCTTTATATCTCTTCTCCTTGATCATGGAATCAATGCTTTTCCCAAAAAGGGAGACGCATAGGAAATTGAGCTGGGGATAGAAAGCGAAATTCTCAATTTCATCAAAGAATTTCTTCATAAAGTCGTTGTCGGGTTTATCTTTCTTTCCGCCAGTGAAAGAGAAAATATCTTTAAACATTCGGGAGGCAGCCCCACTTGCAGGAACCATTTTCAACACAGTTCCTCCAGCATTGAGAAATTCATCCCAGCATTTCACGGCAGTGGCTTCCATTTCCGCAGAAACAGGAGTGATTCCGTGACCAAGAGTGGCCGGAGCTTCCAGACGAAGGAAAGGGAATCCTTCGCTTAACATCTTCAGCTGTTCTTCAAACTTTTCTTTTGAAATACCTTTTTCGGCAAGTATTTCAAGATCTTTTTCTTCCATTGTCTAATCGATTTGTAGTTATATATTCGCTATTTTGAGTTTTTCCAAAAATGAGCGGTTAACAAAAAGGGAACATTGCCCCTTCTTAATTAACGCGCTTAAAGTTATATAAGTTTTGGAAGGCAGTATGTTATAGGGCATTATCTCACGACAATTATTACTGCTTTCCTTTCTGAAACGTTGCTGTCAGTTGGCAAAATCTATAGCCAGACCAAATCTTAATTGCCGGGGGTCGATGGGATAGTGGGGCATTGAGAAATAATTGCTTCCGAATAGTCCCTGGTTGAAATGACTCCAGACAATAAAGAAACGAGTCTTCTTTATTTTGGCATTAATATAAAGATTAGCTAAGAGAAAATTGCCTACATCTATAGGGTCGGCTCCTTGCACGTGGAACTGCATCGTGGCAGGTTGATAAGATAGACCTTTATATTTCGTATAGTAATCGCAATCGAGACCAATCTGCATCCGCAACACTTTGAAAGCCTCGAAATCGATGAACATGTTGCTATAGATGGTAAAGGCCGGAAGAGGAATAATGTCGGAATTTGAAGTGGCTTGATAGGTGAGAGTGTTGTTCCAGTTCCAGATGCCGAAACGCAGTTTCTGTTCAAGGGCAACGGAAAAAAGTTGCACGCTTCCACCATATTGCTCCGGGAGCGAAGATGGATTGAAATAGATATAGTTTTGCACATTCTCCACGCCGGCACTGATATCTGTCTGTGTCCATGGGATATGAAGGCGCCCTCCCACGCGGAAAGATCTCGTTTTGCCAAAATCATTATCCCAGACGAAATGGTTGCCTACATAATGTTGCAGAAGATATGAGGGGGAAGTGTTACGGAAGAATCCCTCGGCAGCAATTATCACAGTATCTTTCCCTAATTTGAAACGGGTCTGAATGGAGCCATCGATGTCGAGTTCGCCTGCGGCTTCCCCAAGAATGCCGAATTTTGCATTTGCCGCATATCTAAGCAAAGAACCTCGCGTTTTCTCAATCCGACCTCCAACCCATAAACGGTTACGAGTGGTTTGAAGCATATTGGTCATCCCAACAGGGAGCGGTGACAACCCGCTTTCTGTAGAGGAAGAATTATCGTCGTTTTCGGGTTGGAAAGTGTCTATTTTAAATTTATCTATCTCATATAAAGCATAGGCAGAAAGACCGAATTTTGCCCAAGTCTGGAACCCTTCAATCATCTCCACTCCAACTACATTAGTAAAAGACCGGTACCAGGTCTGGTCTCTTGTCTGCGATGGATTGAAATATGTGTTTTCCCAGAATTTACTTTCGTCAGTGGAATTGTTATTGGTAAAAGTGTGATGGCCGTAACGATAATCGAAAGAATAAAGGAATTTAGTTACGGGCACAAATTCCTCACGCTTTATTGTATCAGAAGGAGCGGTGATATCTCTCCAGAATCCAAGTTTATATGCGTGATTCATATAAAATTCCGCACCCACCACTCGGCTTTTAGCACGAGTGAGATTAGTTGGAATACTTTTAGGTTCAATCTTATCCACACCTCCTTGAAGTTCAGCCGGGTCGGTGATATAAAGGTCGTCGGTGATACCACCGTTTTCCTGATTCACAGAGTTGAAGTGTTCCACAAAAGCCTGCATCTCATATCTATCGCCTGCATAGTATCCCTGCAAACCATACACCAGATTTTTTGCAGCCTGATTGGCGTATGCACCTTTAGAATAGAGATAATCGAGATTTGCTCCTACTCCTATTTTACGGTTTACATTTCCTGCAAAAACGGCTTTAAGGCGATCGTTATGATTATCCCTGTTTCCCCCGAAATCGTAGGATAGGAGTGTCATGGGGATATAAACGTTATAAAATTTCTCTTTATTGAAAGTGGGGATCCAATGTTCAATCGCATCATCGAATATAAACTGGGAGCGTTGTGGACGATTGAAATACAGCATATTGATTCCTTCAGCGGCGAATGTACCGGTTGAGGCCCAAGCATCGCTGGAAAGTGAGGGTATAAATTTTCGCGACAATCCGTAGAGAGCGGTGTCGATCTGTGATTCCTGATGAGTTCCGAGAGGCCATGAGAGAGTCCATGCTTCGCCCGGTTTATATGTTTTTTTCTCTGATGATGTTGAGCCGCTCCGTGAAGACTGGGAGAAGGCAGCAAGCGTGAAAACGAGAAATATTAAAATAGCACCTGTAAAACGATTCATATTGCGAAGTTACAAAAAAACTATGATACTCTGATTGAGAAATTGACAAAAAAAACATTCGGGCTGCGGTTTCACAACCACAGCCCCGAAGTCAGCATTAAAAAATATCTTTCTAATACCATGAATAAAACACAGTGCAAATACAATAATCGTAACTTTATAACAATAATAATTGAAAAAAAGTTTTAACAATATTGAAAAAAACAACTTTTAAGCGATCACTTGCCAAATTTCACACGTAATTTGGCGAGCATATCGCGTGTCATTGCATCAAGATCGTATTCAGGTTTCCAGTTCCACTCATTTCGAGCGCATGAATCGTCGAGACTGTCGGGCCAAGAGTCTGCAATCTGCTGGCGCAGAGGGTCGGCTTCATAGACCATCTTAAAATCGGGCACATATTCCTTGATCTTGGAATAAATCATTGCCGGGTCAAAACTCATGGAAGCAATATTGAAAGAATTTCTATGAAGAAGGCGTCCCGGATCAGCTTCCATCAATTCAATGGCAGCCCGGAGGGCATCAGGCATATACATCATGTCCATGTATGTTCCGCTGCAAAGCGGACATTTGAATTCTTCGCCCTTGACTGCCGCATAATAGATATCGACCGCATAATCCGTTGTGCCACCACCGGGGGGAGTAACGTATGAAATCAAACCCGGAAAACGGACAGATCGGGTGTCCACGCCAAAGCGATGATAGTAATAATCCGAGAGGAGTTCACCAGTCACTTTCGTCACTCCATACATAGTGTCGGGTCGCTGAATAGTGTCCTGAGGGGTGTTGACATGCGGAGTGGTTATGCCGAACGAGCCGATGGAGCTTGGAGTGAAAAGTGCGCATCCCTTTTCGCGAGCCACTTCGAGTGCATTGTATAATCCACCGACGCCGATTTTCCAAGCCAACTGAGGTTTGGCTTCTGCCACAGCTGAAAGAATGGCTGCCAAATTATAGATAGTGTCGATTTTATATTTATCAACAGCCGCGGCTATTTGCCCCGGATTGGTGATATCCACTATCTCAGAAGGACCGCTTTCAAGAAGTTCTCCTTTGGGTTCGGCTCCCGGGATATATCCGGCAACAACGTTTCCTGTAGGATAAGTTTCTCTAAGCTTCATTGTAAGTTCCGAACCAATCTGGCCGGTAGCTCCTATTACAAGAATATTTTTCATGATAGGTTTGAATAAACATTTCTTCGGCTCTTCAGAAAAGGGCTGAAAGAGGGTTGAAAAATAAAATTTGAAGGTTGTTGCTGCAAAAGTAGCAATAATTCCGAAATTATTCTTATCTTTGGAGTAATTATTTTCCAACAATATAAAAAATTTATTCAAACATATTATAAATTATAGAAATTTAAGTCTAAGATCATGTACACAAACTTTCAGAAACATCTTCAGAAAGAGATACAGGATATCAAGGATGCAGGCCTGTACAAAGAGGAAAGAGTAATTGTCACTCCTCAGAGCAGTGACATAGAAGTGGCAAACCGGGAAGGGGAAGTGCTTAATTTCTGCGCTAACAACTATCTTGGGCTCGCCGATAACAGCAGATTGATAGAGGCTGCCAAGAAAGCAATGGATGAGCGAGGCTACGGCATGTCGTCGGTTCGCTTTATTTGCGGAACCCAGGATCTACACAAGGAGTTGGAGAAAGCTATCAGCAATTATTTCAAGACAGAAGATACAATCCTTTATGCTGCATGCTTTGATGCCAATGGCGGTTTGTTTGAACCTCTTTTCACGGAGCAGGATGCCATAATCTCAGATTCTCTTAATCATGCGTCTATCATTGATGGAGTGCGTCTTTGCAAGGCGAAGAGATTCCGCTATGCCAATGCAGATATGGCAGATTTGGAACGTTGCCTGAAAGAGGCGGATGAGGCAGGATGTCGCTACAAAATAATTGCAACCGACGGAGTGTTCTCAATGGATGGGAATGTGGCTCCAATGGATAAGATTTGCGAGTTGGCCGAGAAATATGATGCTCTTGTAATGGTAGATGAAAGCCATTCTGCCGGAGTTGTAGGTGATCGTGGTCGAGGCGTGGCTGAAAAATTCAATTGCTATGGGAAGATTGATATCTTCACCGGAACTCTTGGCAAGGCATTTGGTGGCGCTATGGGTGGCTTCACCACCGGACCGAAAGAGATTATTGAGATGTTGCGCCAGCGTTCGCGTCCATATCTTTTCTCAAACTCTGTAGCTCCTTCAATTGTTGGAGCAAGCATCGAGATGTTCAAGATGCTTGAAGAGAGCGATGAGCTTCACGACAAACTGATGGAAAATGTGGCTTATTTCCGGGATAAGATGTTAGAGGCAGGATTCGACATCAAGCCCACGCAGAGTGCAATCTGTGCGGTGATGCTTTACGATGCTAAACTTTCACAGGATTTCGCTGCAGAGATGCAGAATGAGGGTATATATGTAACCGGTTTCTATTATCCCGTTGTTCCTAAAGGTCAGGCACGTATCCGCGTCCAACTTTCCGCCGCCCACACTCGTGAACAGCTCGACAAAGCCATAGCAGCCTTCATAAAGGTTGGCAAGAAATTGGGAGTCCTGAAATAAGGGAAAAGACAATAAGAAAAAGGGGCGAGGCTTGACAGCTTCGCCTTTTTTATTTAAAATACAGGACAAGTTGAAAAGTTTTAGTATATTTGCGCTATGAAAGAAGAGAGGAAGGAGATTAAATATCCTATCGGGATTCAGAATTTTGCAGAATTGAGGGAAGGAGGGTATTTGTATGTAGATAAAACGCAATACATTTACCGTCTTTTTAGTGGAAAATATTATTTTTTATCGCGTCCAAGAAGATTTGGAAAGAGTCTTCTTCTATCCACTATGGAGGAATACTACAAAGGAAGAAGAGATCTATTTAAGGGACTTGCTCTCGATTCATTAACAGATGATTGGGAACCTCATCCAGTTCTGCATTTAGACCTAAATAATGGTAATTTCACTTCAGCATCTGGGTTAAATGAATTCTTTCATATTCAATTCTCTGAATGGGAAAAAGAATATGACGTTATATATGATAGAGAGAGCTTGGATATTTCTCCGAGTCTTCGTTTTCGAGCAATTATAAAGGCTGCCAAGGAGAAGACAGGCAAGAAAGTAGCCATCCTTATTGATGAATACGATAAGCCTTTATTGATTATAGCTGGAAACAAGGTTTTGGAGGATGAGTTTAGAGCTACCTTAAAGTCAGTTTATTCCAACTTAAAATCTATGGATGGATATATAGAAATCGGAATGCTGACTGGTGTGGCTCGATTTAGTGAGGTTTCTATATTTTCCGATTTAAATAACCTTAGAGACATCTCATACGAAAATCAATTTGCTGGAATATGTGGCATAACTTCTGATGAATTGGAGAGATATTGCAGGGAGGGTATAGCATCATTAGCTGAAAGGGGAAATGTGTCTTTCGATGAGATTCGGGAGCATTTAAGAAAAAATTATGATGGCTATCATTTCGCTGCGGTTTCTCCAGATATATATAATCCTTTCAGCTTGATGAATGTCTTTGCCAAACAGAGTTTTGGGTCTTACTGGTTTGAATGGGGCACACCAACTCACCTTGTTCACCAAATAGAAAGGGAAGAGTGGTTGCTCAGCGATCTTGCACCCACAGAAATAGATAGTAGTCAACTTGAATCAGCCGGGATTTTTTCGGCAGATCCCATTCCATCTCTCTACCAGTGGGGTTATTTAACCATTAAGAATTACGATCCGGTTTTCCGAACTTACACTCTTGATTTTCCTAATGAAGAGGTTAGATATGGATTCTTTTCTTACTTGGTGAAGTATTATATTAAACCTGATAACACGCCAGGATATTTCTCAATTAAAGATTTTGTAGTCGCAATTAAAAACGGTAATATTGATGGCTTTATGACACTTTTGGAGAGTATGATTGCTGGTATTCCTTATTCAGAGAAGGGGTCAGCTGAAGGCCATTTTCAGAATGCGGCTTATCTTCTTTTTACCCTAATGGGACAGTATGCTAAGGTGGAAGATCGAACTTCTGATGGTAGAATAGACTTAACTGTGGAAACAGATAAGAATATTTATATCTTTGAATTTAAAATCAATTCTTCCGCAGAGGAGGCCATGAAACAGATTCGCCAAAAGAAGTATTGGCTTAAATATATAAATAGCCCAAAGAAAATTGTCTTAATAGGAGTTAATTTTGAAACCAAAACTCGGCGAATAGAAAAATATTTGGTGGAAACAGTTTCACAAAGCAGATGAAAATGATTAAGCCCCCGCTCTATAAATTTATGAGACGGGGTCTTAAACCAAACGGGGTTCGTGCCGTCTTAAAGATGTTGGTCATTTATTTGATCAACATCTTTTTTTACTTTACTCTTTCGAGCATTATGAAAAAAATTATTCTAACATTACTTATCTCTTCTTCGGTTGGAGCAGGTCTTTATGCCACTGTTGTGACGGGAACTGTGTATGATTCCGAAGGAGAGCCTCTGCCGGGAGCAACTGTGAAGTTGGTGGAGCTTCCTGATTCCACGGATAAAAAATTTGCCGTTTCGGATATAGAGGGAGTCTTTAAATTCCCGGATGTCAATGATGGTCGTTACTCTGTGAATATTTCCATGGTCGGAATGGAAGATGTTGAAAAAGTTTTCACTCTTTCCGATTCCATTCCCGAAGCTGATTTAGGAAAGATAGTGTTGAGTGAAGAAGCCACTATGCTAAAAGAAACAGTTATTACAGGGGTAAAAGCAGCCGTTGTAGCCAAGCAAGATACTCTTGAATTTAATGCCGGTTCGTATAAGACTCACCCTAATGCCACTGTGGAGGATCTTTTAAAAAAACTTCCGGGTGTGGAGGTTGGAAGCGACGGAACGCTCCAATCTAATGGTAAAACTATAACCAAAGTTCTTGTAAATGGTAAAGAGTTTTTTGGTGACGATACAAGCATGTCAACAAAAAATCTACCGTCCGAGCTTGTGGATAAAGTGCAGGTGATCGACCGCAAAAGCGATTTCTCTCGTCTCACAGGAGTGGACGACGGCGAAGAGGAGACTGTGATAAACCTCACCGTGAAAAAAAATATGGAGAATGGTTGGCTCGGAACAATCAGTGGCGGATATGGCACAGACGGGCGCTATGAAGGGAGCTTCAATGTCTCAACTTTTACGACTTCAGGGAATCAGATTTCCTTTGTGGGAGGAGCTAACAATATCAATGACCTTGGATTCTCCGATTCCGGACGAGGAAGATTTATGAATTTTGGCCCTTCGGGAGGAATAACCACTTCGCAACGTTTCGGTGTGAACTTCAATGTCGGGAAATCTGAGAAATTCAGGGTTGGAGGAAATATTTTTTACACTCATTCCGATAGAGATGCGGAATCTTTTTCAGATAAGCAATATCTATTTGCCGACTCTACCAGCAATCAGCGCGAACACAGCATTTCTCGCGATAAAGGACATAATCTCAGAGCCGATTTGAGAATGGAATGGAAGATCGATGATTACAACACTATCGATTTCCGGCCGCGCTTCTCTTTCAATTCACGCAATTCCACTCTTTTTGATACCGATACCCTCTTTGCAGGCGACCCTAACCACACAAAGGTGAATTTGAATGAGAACAGTCGGTTCAATCATGGCACAAGCTATAATCTTGGAGGCGATCTTATATACAATCATACATTCAAATCTCGACCTGGTCGCGCATTCAGTGCCCAAGTAAAGTATGAGTTTTCCGATACTAAACAGAAAACCACGTCATGGAATGATATAAAGTATTATCTTCAGGATGACGAGTCTTTGCTATATCGTTTCTCCGACAATGATCAGTGGAACAACTCCATTATGGGGCGTCTCACATGGACCGAACCATTAGGTGATGTGACCAGAGGGAATTTCCTTCAGTTCTCTTATCGTCTGCAATATCGCTTTAATGACGCCGACAAATATACTTTTAATTTGCCCACTCCCGAAGACATAGAGAATTTTCGGGTGAGCGATTTGGAGTCAGCTCCCGCAGGAGTTGAGGCAGATCCTACACTTTCCAACCGTTTCCGAAACCGGTTCATGAATCAAGAGCTGAGAATAGGCTATAAGAAAGTGAATAAAGATTATAATTTGGAAGCCGGGATGGTTGTTGCTCCCTCTATGAGTAAAAGCACGGATCTGATAATGGCCGAACGCAATGTGCCGGCTCACTGGGTTTGGAATGTGGCTCCATATTTCAACTTGCGCTATAAATTCTCGAAAACCAGGTCGTTACGAGTAAATTACAGAGCAAATACCAATGCTCCATCTCTTTCACAGTTACAGCCAGTGATGGATGTTTCCGACCCAATGAATATCATTATCGGTAACCCGGACCTTAAACCTACATTCACTCAGTCGGTCGGCGTGCATTACAATAATTATAATCCGGATCTGCAGCAATCGATGGTTGCGATGCTTCGAGGATCCTACTCCACGAATGTTGTGGTGTCACGAACCGTTACAGATTCCGAGACGGGTATTCGACGCACAGAATATGCCAACGCCAATGGAAATATGAATGTGATGGGTATGTTTATGATGAACCAGCCTTTTGCTGATAAAAAATGGCGATATTCAGTGAATATGATGGCTAATTATAATAACATGGCAGGTTATATCAACGGTGATTTCAACCGCTCGGGTAATTTAAGACTTGCTCCTAAGGTTGGGGTGACATTCTCAAGTGACATTTTCCAGATGTCGGTTAATCCAACCTATTCTTTCAATATGGCAACCAACTCTTTGCCCCAGCAAAGGAATCAATACACCCATACCTACGGTTTCACAACCGACGCGTCGCTCTATCTGCCATTTGGTTTGAATATATCCACCGATTTGGCTTTCGACAAATCAACAGGTTATTCTCGCGGATTCAACACTTCCTCATGGCTTTGGAATGCGCAAATATCTTACAGTGTTTTGAGCGATAAGAGCTTGACTTTCTCGGTGAGAGCATACGACCTCCTTGGCGAGAAGAAGAATATTAGCCGTTCGGTGACGGCGAATATGATTACCGACAACCGGTATAATGATCTAACCCGCTATGTGATGTTTGGTGTAAGTTGGAAATTCAACACTGTTAAGAAAGCTGCTCAAAAAACAGGAGCTGATGAGTTTCACGACATGCCTGGGCCTCCCCCGGGAGAGCGTCCGCAAGGGGAGCGACCTCCGCGTGGTGAAAGAGGCGGCGGCTTCGGTGGTGGAAGACCGTTTTAAAGTGTAACTGCATTTGAACAAAATCCCGGAATTCTGATGTTATAATGGTATCAGATTTCCGGTTTTTTTTTAGGAATATCTGTTTTCCCAACAAAACCAAAGATTCTACTATATGAGAAAACTTCCATTTTTGCTTATGTTTTTCTTGGCTATCGGAATGATAGCTTCTGCCGAATGGCATTTCCCTGAGAAATATACAGGTCCAGTAACGCCAACAACCGATACGACATGGCACAAAGACATCCTTGAAGGGTACGAAGCCCGTTATGTGAATCAAGGGGAGGCTTTCGATGGTCCATGCCGATCGACAATTGTAAGAAAGCTCAACCGAAAAGGTTCGAAAAAAGCTTTTTTGTATATCCATGGCTTCAATGATTATTTCTTCCAGAAGGAGATGGGGGAGCGGTTTGTTGATTCCGGTTATAACTTCTATGCTGTGGATTTACGTCGTTACGGCCGAAGCTGGGAGCCTTGGCAATATCCCTTTAATATCCGCAAACAGACTGAATATTTCGATGATATTGATTCAGCTCTTAACCAGATTCGCAGAGACGGCAACACAGATATCACTCTTGGAGGACATTCCACCGGAGGCTTGACAGTTCTTTATTTGGCAGCGATGAAAGGAAAAGATTGCGGTGTGGATAGGGTGGTGACCGATAGCCCTTTCATAGAATGGAATTTCAATGCTTTCATGCGAAATGTTGCAGCTCCTATGATTGAATTCTTGAGTAAGTTTTCCAAGAACTCCAAGATTAAGCAAGGGCATTGTGATGGTTATGCGTATAGTCTTTTAAAACAATATCACGGGGAATGGGAATACAATACTGATTGGAAGATGGTTTATTCTCCTCCGGTGACTTATAGCTGGGTTGGTGCCATTAATCATGCTCAGTCGGAGTTAATGAAGAAAGCTTCAAAAATTACGGTTCCGGTTCTTGTGATGCATAGTAGCCGGAAGATTGATGGTTGCAACTGGGAGCCTGTTTTCCAGACCGGGGATGCAGTGCTCGACCCTGCAATGCTTCAGAAGCGCGGAATGAAAATGGGACAGGCCGACCGTCGCTGGGTCTGCACAATCGATAGCGGACTCCACGACTTGATTCTAAGCCGCAGAGAGGTCAGAGATGCGGCCTACGACACTATATTCCGCTTCATCAAGACTTTTGAATAATTCCACTCGTTTAATAAAAATAAAACTCAGACGACTTTAAAGAGTTGTCTGAGTTTTATTATTACGGAAAATGTTGCTTTCGTTTTCTTAATTCCAAGACTCAATCAATTTATTAAGCTTTTTCTCCGCTGCATCTATGCGTGCTTTCTGCTCCGGTGTGAGCTGACCTTTGATTTTATTAAGCTCGCCCTCATAGTCTGGAAGATTCTCAATTGCACGGAATGCAACTGAGCTTGCAGATGAAAAACCATTATCCTTTAAATCTTGGATAACGCTTATATGTTGGTTGATGTCGCTTAAGATTTTATCTACCTTCTTGTCGAGTTCATTGTTAGGCGCCTTTGATTCTTCAGCCTCCGGAGTTTCAGCAGGAGCAACTTCTGCTACGATGGATTCAGTTTTCTCTGTATCAACGGGAACACTTACGACTGATGAATCAACAGAAGTAGAGTCACTGTCAGAAGATACGTCAGTAGTTTTGTTGCCACCACACGACACTGCAAGGAGAGCTGTTGTGGCGCTAAGGAAAAATGATTTATAATTCATTTTATTTCTTTTGTTTTTGTGAAAAGTTATTATAAGAAGAAGAGTATCACGAGTTGGGCGGCAATTACTCGACAGAACATCGTGAGAGGATAAACTGTTGAGTAGGCCACGGCTGGAGCATCGTTATTAGCTACCTTATTGGCGTATGCAAGCGCCGGAGGATCAGTATAGCTACCCGACATCATACCAATGATATGGAAATAATTGATTTTATATTTCGCTCTTGCAATACATCCAATCACAATAAGTGGGATTACGGTGATGATAAATCCATATCCAACCCATGTGGCGCCTTGAATATTGAATACTGTTGAAACAAAGTTTTTGCCGGCTGCTATACCCACAGATGCAAGGAAGAGACATATTCCTATTTCGCGCAGTAGGAGATTAGCAGAGGAGTTGGTATATGTGACAAGATGGAATTTATGACCGTAAGCACCGATAAGAATAGCCACAATCAGCGGACCGCCTGCAAGACCTAACTTCATAGGCACGGACATGCCGGGGAATTGAAGAGGAATACTTCCCACGATAATACCGAGGAAAATTCCGATAAACATTGTTATCAGATTGGGCTCGTTAAGACGCTTCATGGAGTTACCGAGCTTCGAAGCGAGATGATGAATATCATCCAACTTACCAACCACAGTGATTCGATCGCCAATCTGGAGACGAAGGCTCGGAGTGGCAAGAAGGTCGATACCGGCACGGTTCACACGAGTCACATTCAGTTTATAAGCAGAATGGAGACGCAGCGACCCTAACTTCACACCATTATAGTTAGTCTGAGTCACGACAATTCGACGCGAAACAACAGGTCCCTTATCCATTTCCCATGTCTTGTTTTCAACGATTGGACCAAGGAAGCGAGTGAAAATTTCCTCATCTTGTGCCGAGCAGACCACAAGGCAGAGATCGCCGAGTTCAACAACGTCCTTAGAAGTGGGGATGATAACATTGCCGTCGGGTTTCTCAATACGCGAAATCACATAATCGCATGATATAAGCGTGTGAAGTTTCTGCATATTAAGGCCACTGATTAGCTCGTTGGTCACTTTGCAAGTAACCATGTGAGGAGCCAAGGCAGAAGCTTTTTCGTCATTTTCGAGTTCGGCGAGTTCTTTATTAGTGTCGATTTTGAATATCTTTTTCAAAAGAATCATAGTCAGAATGATACCCACGACACCGAGAGGGTAGGCAGCAGCATAACCCATCGACATCTGCTGGCTCACATCTTGAGCAGCTTCATTCACTTGCAGCACTGTCTGCTGAGCCGCACCAAGACCGGGAGTATTGGTCACAGCACCACTCATCACTCCGACCAACTGTGAAATGGAAGAGTCGCCTTCTGCACCACCCTGAATAAAATAGATAGCCAGCATAATGGCCACGTTGAGCAGAATGCCTGTGACCGCGAGAACATTCATCTTTATTCCCCCTTCTTTAAAAGAGGAGAAGAAACCGGGTCCTACCTGCATACCGATCGAAAAGATGAACAGGATAAGACCAAACTCACGTAGGAAATGTAGAACGTCGCCATTTACGACATAACCGAAATGCCCTAAAAAGATTCCGACGAAGAGCACGAAAGTCACACCTAATGATACTCCGAAGATTTTTATTTTTCCCAGATATATACCTGCGAAAATCACGAAGGAGTAAAGTATTATGGTGGCTGCCAATGATTCGTTGTAGGGTTTTAGAAGATCAATTAGCCAATCCATGGAAAATTTAAGAAATATTTACCTGTTTATTT
>CAZXGU010000026.1:0-8865 GCA_964640375.1 uncultured Sangeribacter sp.
AACCCGGCACTTTCGCTAAAAAATAAAAGAGACATGAAAGTAAGAGCATCAGTAAAAAAACGCACCCCCGACAGCAAGATTGTTCGTCGCAAGGGAAGACTTTACGTTATCAACAAAAAGAATCCTAAATTTAAAACTCGCCAGGGTTAATAGTCGATTTCACCTGATTTTAGATAAAAAATCTAAAAATTTGGTATTATTGTCGAAATGCGCCAAAAATATTTGAATAAAATTTTAAATTTGGGCGCATGATTATTACCTTTGCAAAAAATTTGTAACATACAATATGGCAGTAAGAATCGTCGGCGTAGATTTGCCGCAAAATAAACGAGGCGAAATCGCCCTGACCTACATCTTCGGCATCGGCCGGAGCGCGGCCAACACCATTCTGGAGAAAGCAGGTGTTGATCGTGACATCAAAGTAAAGGATTGGACAGATGCACAGGCAGCTGCAGTCCGTGAAGTAATCCAGAGAGACTATAAAGTGGAGGGAGACCTTCGCTCAGAAATCCAACTGAACATCAAGCGTCTGATGGATATCGGTTGTTATCGTGGAATCCGTCACCGTATTGGTCTTCCGGTGCGTGGACAGAGCACAAAGAACAATGCGCGTACACGTAAGGGACGCAAGAAGACAGTTGCTAACAAGAAGAAAGCTACTAAGTAAATAAATTAAAGTATGGCAAAAAAGACAGTCGCAGCTAAAAAGAGGAATGTCAAGGTTGACGGACAAGGTCAGCTTCATGTGCATAGCTCTTTCAATAACATTATTGTGTGTCTCGCCAACAGCGAGGGTCAGGTGATATCCTGGTCTTCAGCGGGCAAGATGGGCTTCAGAGGCTCCAAGAAGAATACACCGTACGCAGCTCAGATGGCAGCCCAGGATTGTGCAAAGGTTGCATACGATCTTGGATTGCGTAAGGTGAAGGCTTATGTTAAGGGTCCGGGTAATGGACGTGAGTCAGCGATCCGTACCGTACATGGTGCCGGCATCGAAGTAACAGAGATCATAGACGTTACACCGCTTCCGCATAACGGATGTCGTCCTCCGAAGAGAAGAAGAGTCTAAAGGATAATATCAATCAATATCAGGATATAGATTATATAATCTGAAGCGTCCGCAAAGCCAAGCCCTGAATGCGAATAGACCGTCAAATACACTTTCTCTCGACGGTCGCGGCTGCGCTAAGGGGAATCAGGCTCAAGGGCCACTTTAATTAACAGAAATAAAAATGGCAAGATACACAGGTCCAAAAACCAAAATCGCAAGGAAATTCGGCGAGCCGATTTTCGGCGAAGATAAAGTTCTGGCAAAAAAGAATTATCCGCCGGGACAACATGGCGTAAACCGCAGGAGAAAGACATCAGAGTATGGTCTGCAGTTGCGCGAGAAGCAGAAAGCAAAATACACTTACGGAGTATTGGAGCGTCAGTTCCGCAATCTTTTCGAGAAGGCAGCCCGCACCAAGGGTATTACCGGTGAGGTTCTTCTTCAGCTTCTCGAAAGTCGTCTCGACAATGTGGTTTATCGTTTGGGTCTTGCACCCTCACGTCCCGCAGCTCGTCAGATCGTACTTCACAAGCACATCACAGTAAACGGCGAGGTAGTGAACATACCTTCATATCGTGTAAAACCCGGTGATGTAGTAGCCGTAAGAGAGAAATCCAAATCTCTTGAGGTAATCGCTGATTGCCTTGCAGGATTCAACCACAGCAAATATCCCTGGATTGAATGGGATGAGAGCATCAAGGGCGGTAAGTTCTTACATGTTCCGCAGCGTGAGGATATTCCTGAGACTATCAAGGAGCAGCTGATCGTCGAGTTGTATTCTAAATAATAAAAATTAAGATACCCATGCCAATTTTAGCATTTCAAAAACCTGACAAGGTCATTATGCTTGAGGCCGACAGCAAGTTCGGCAAGTTTGAATTCAGACCGCTTGAGCCGGGTTATGGACAGACAATAGGCAACGCGTTGCGTCGAATCCTTCTATCGTCGCTTGGAGGCTTTGCTATATGTTCTATCCGTATCGATGGTGTGGCACATGAACTTGACACCATACCTGGTGTTAAGGAAGATGTGACCAACATCATACTGAATCTCAAGCAGGTAAGATTCAAGCAGCTGACCGAGGATCACGAGACTGAGAAGGGCGTGATCACAGTGTCGGGCACAGATGTGTTCACTGCCGGCGACTTGGGTAAGGTGCTTTCCGGATTTGAGGTATTGAATCCGGAGTTGGAAATCTGCCATCTTGATCCTTCGGCAAGTTTCACTATGGAGTTCACCATCAACAAAGGACGCGGCTGGGTTCCGGCCGACGAAAACCGCGAGCTTATTGCAGGCGGTCCGGTTGATGAGATAGCTATTGATTCTATCTATACTCCGATAAAGAATGTGAAATATGCCGTAGAGAACTATCGTGTGGAGCAGAAGACCGACTATGAGAAACTTGTGATGGAAGTTACCACAGATGGTTCCATTCATCCCAAGGAGGCTCTCAAAGAGGCATCAAAGATTCTGATTCAGCATTTCATGATGTTCAGCGATGAGAAGATTTCACTTGAGGCTCCTCAGGAGGATACTCCGGAAGAGTTTGATGAGGAAGTTCTTCACATGCGTCAGCTCTTGAAGAGCAAGCTTGTAGATATGGATCTATCGGTACGCGCATTGAACTGTCTGAAGAGTGCTGAAGTGGAGACTTTAGGCGAGCTTGTTGTGTTCAACAAGAACGATTTGCTGAAGTTCCGCAATTTCGGAAAGAAGTCGCTCAGCGAGCTTGACGAGCTTCTCGAAAAGCTTAACCTTTCCTTTGGAATGGATATTTCAAAATACAAATTAGATAAAGAATAAATCGCATAATGAGACATAATAAAAAATTCAACCACCTCAGTCGTAAGAAGGGACATCGCGATGCGTTGCTTAAAAACCTTGCAATCGCGCTCATCATGCACAAGAGAATATTCACGACTGTGGCAAAGGCCAAAGCTCTTCGCGTATTTGCAGAGCCATTGATCACCAGATCAAAGACAGACACACAGGCCAACCGTCGTCTCGTTTTCAGCTATCTCCAGAATAAGGAGGCTGTAAAGGAGCTTTACGGTGTTATTTCAGATAAGGTAGCAGATCGTCCCGGCGGTTATCTTCGCATTCTCAAGACCGGCAATCGTCTTGGTGATAACGCAGAGATGGCAATGATCGAGTTTGTTGACTTCAATGAAAATATGCTTGAAGCAAAAACAGAGAAGAAAGCAAAATCAACTCGTCGCTCTCGTTCGAAGAAAGCAGCTCCCGCCGCTCCTGCAGCAGAGGCAGCTCCTGCAGCAGAAGCCCCTGCAACTGAAGCGCCCGCTGAGGAAACAGCAGAGTAATCAGCCGTCAATACGGATTATAATAATAAGCCGGTGGCTTTTCCGGCCATCGGCTTAAAAGTCTCCATAGTTCAATGGATAGAATATCGGATTCCGGTTCCGACGATTAGGGTTCGACTCCCTATGGAGATACAATAAGACCAATACAACACAAGTATTGGTCTTGTTTTTCGTTATAATATTGTCATATTGACCGGATTTTATTATTTAGGAAAAACTATGGATGTTAAGATAGAAAAAGGGTGGAAAGAGGCATTGAAAGAAGAATTTGATAAGGAATATTTCAGCAGACTCACTGATGCAGTGAGGCGTGAATATTCCACACCCGGTTTAAGAATATATCCTCCGGCATCCAAAATATTTGCTGCTTTTGATAATTGTCCGTTTGATGATGTAAAAGTTGTTATTATCGGTCAAGATCCTTATCATGGACCGGGACAGGCAAATGGTTTATGCTTTTCCGTGAATCCGGGAGTGACATTTCCGCCATCATTGAGAAATATATTTAAAGAGGTTAGTTCCGACACAGGCGCTCCGTTTCCAGAAAACGGCGATCTTTCGCGCTGGGCCAAACAAGGAGTGTTATTATTAAACTCTGCTTTGACAGTGAGGGAACATCAGCCAAAATCTCATTCCGGAATGGGCTGGGAAGAATTTGCTGATGCGGTGGTAAAAGCTGTGAATGAAAAATGTGAGAATGTAGTTTTCCTTTTGTGGGGGTCGGATGCAATAAAAAGAGGAAGTGTAGTTGACCGAAATCAACACCTTGTGCTTCAGTCAGTGCATCCCTCTCCATTGTCGGCCAACCGTGGATTTTTTGGTAATCATCACTTCTCAAAGGCTAACGAATATTTAAGAAGTAAAGGGAAAAAGGAGATTATATGGTAAAAAAGGGATTCTATGTTCTTCTCTATTTCATAATATTTCTCGCAAGCACTATGAAAGGAGAAGAGACACGCACCGGCATATTTGATTCTCGTTTCCGGACGCTAAAGACAGGAGTTGAAGATAACTTCATGTCTCCTCCCGTGATTCGTCTTGGGAGTGGAGACCGGTTGATAGTGAATTTCGACGAGATAGGAGAGAATAACAGCTATCTTTCGGCACGTCTTATTCATTGCAACTCCGATTGGCAACCCTCGATGCTTGTGGAATCTGAATATCTTGATGGATTTAATACAGTGGATATAGAGGATTATGCCTATTCGGCAAATACCTTCGTGCATTATGTCAACTATCAAATAGAGATACCGAGTGAAGGGATGAAACCTCTCGTTTCGGGCAATTATCTGCTTCAGATATATGACAGAGATGAGCCTTCGGAAGTTTTATTGCAAACACGCTTCAGGGTCTTGGAGCCACTTCTGTCAGTGTCGGCGAATGTTTCCACAAGGACCGATCGGGGTGTAAACGGCGAATGGCAGCAGATAGACATAATTATAGATGGGGAAGGGATGGATATAGGAAATCCTTATCAGGATTTGAAGGTAGAGGTGATGCAAAATGGGAGGGAATCAACGTCACGGTTTTTGAAATCTCCGTTGAGAGTAGAAGGGAACCGAGTGATATATGACCACACCCCCGAGCTCTTATTCAGGGCTTCAAACGAGTATAGACGTTTTGAATCCACGAGCACACGATTCCCGGGCATGAGAGTTGATTCCACCAAGTATATGGGGAGCAACTATCACACATGGGTGACAACCGATTATCCTCGCTCCGATAGCAATTACGAATATGACCGGACCCAGCATGGGCGATTCTTGGTGAGGGAATATAACTCCACCGATTCAAATATAGGAGCTGACTATATCACAGTTCACTTCTTTCTTGATTCTCCTGAATATATCGGTAAAGAAGTTTATATCGACGGAGAGTTCACGGAAGGGAAATTCGATAGAGCCAACCGGATGACATATAATGGGATAAAAGGAGGATATGAACTGGCTATGCCTCTGAAACAGGGAGCCTATAACTATCAGTATGTCGTAAAGCCAATCGGCGAGAATGTCTTAGAATCGACTTCTTTAATAGAGGGCGATAAATATGAGACGGAGAATGAATATAATATTTACGTGTATCTCAGGAAGCCTGGCGAGCGCTATGAACGCTTGATAGGATACACCACCATTTACTCGAATAATTAAGGATATGTTGCAGATAGATGATAAGCTTGTGTCGCTCGACCTTGTGGAGAATTATTTTCATTGCGATCTTGAAAAATGTTTGGGAGCTTGCTGTATCGAGGGCGATGCGGGAGCGCCATTAACAGAAGAGGAATATGAGAAATTGTGTGAACTGCTGCCGGAGGTGTATCCATTGCTGACGCCTGCTGCGCAGAAGGTAATAGAGGAGCAGGGCCCGGGCTATTATGATGAAGAGGGCGATTTGGTTACTTCGATAGTGGATGGCCGAGATTGTGTATTTACCACATACGCGCCCGGAGGGCTCTGTTTATGTGCACTCGAAAAGGCACATCGCGAAGGGAAGATTCCGTTTTTCAAGCCTGAGTCATGTCATCTATATCCGGTAAGGTTGAAGAATTATGCGAGTTTCACGGCAGTCAATCTTCATCACTGGAAGATTTGCAAATGTGCAGAAATCTTAGGTCGGAAGAAAAACATCAGGGCCTACGAGTTTCTAAAGGAACCATTGATAAAAAAATTTGGAAAAGAGTGGTATGAGGAGCTTGAAACAGTGGCTAAAGAATGGCTGCGTCAACAGGAGAAAGAGAATAAACATAGCAAATAGAGAGATAAGGAATATTTCAAAAAAACTATGTTGGGAAAAATAAAACATGTTTTAAAACATAAAATATTGAATAATAAATAATTATCAAAATATTTGCAAAAATCGAATAAAATTTTTAAGAAAAAGTTAGGAGATTACGAAAAAAAATATTAATTTTGCGTATTGATACTATGATCCTAACATGTAAGAATTTATTTAGTTAAGCCAAAAAGCGAGGGAGTTGGGAAATTCTCTCGTTTTTCTTTTTTTATGGTGCTGGTTGGACGCGAAGAATCGCGTCCCTACATGGTGCTGGTTGGACGCGAAGAATCGCGTCCCTACATGGGTGTTGATTGGACGCGAAGAGGCGCGTCCCGACATGGTGGTTGTTGGACGCTAAGAATCGCGTCCCTACATGGTGCTGGATGGACGCGAAGAATCGCGTCCCTACATGGTGGTTGTTGGACGCGAAGAATCGCGTCCCTACATGGTGTTGATTGGACGCGAAGAGGCGCATCCCGACATGGGATAAATTTTTTTGACGATGCGATAAAAGGGCTAAGCGTTGATAATAATTGTAAATTTGGCAAATAATCATTAAATTAGCGGATAAATTATTTTGCGATCATGCTCGGAACATTATGGATAAGCGTAAATGCGTGGGTCACACTAATTATATTGATAGCCTACACTGTCACTATAATAAGTATGGTCGTGGTCGTATTGTCTGAAAATCGCAACCCTATCCGTTCGATAGCATGGGTTTTGGCTCTATTATTTCTGCCTGTTGGCGGATTGGTGTTTTATCTCTTTTTTGGTCGAAGCCTAAAAGGGCAGCATATAATAAGCCGCCGGAATAAGCGGAAACTAATGAACCGTATTCACCTTCGCAATGTGAATCTTGATGAAGAGCCATTGTCGGCCGAAGAGAAAACCTTGGTAAAACTTGCCCGTAACCTTTGCTCCTCCGCTTATAGCTCTAATAACGAGATAAGGATTTTTACAATTGGCAAAGATAAATTTGAAGCTCTGAAACACGACCTGCGCCGAGCCAAGAGGAGCATATACTTGCAATATTATATCTTCTCTGATGATAATTTAGGGAAAGAGATATCCGACTTGCTGATAGATAAGGCTCGCGAGGGAGTAAAAGTAAGGGTGATCTACGACCATGTGGGAAGTTTTTCGGCACGCAACCGTTTCTTTAAGCGCATGAATGAGAATGGGGTTGAGACACATCCCTTCTTTAAGGTTACCTTCCCTCAGCTTGCCAACCGCATCAACTGGCGAAATCATAGAAAGATAGTTGTTATTGATGATGAGATTGGCTATATCGGGGGGATGAATATAGCCGACCGATATGAGAAAGGCACCACGGAGGGAATGGCATGGCGCGACACTCATTTCCGTTTGAAAGGGGAGATTGTTACATCGTTGGTCTATTCTTTTCTTATCGACTGGAATTTCCGTAATCCCGAGAAATTGATTGATTATCCACCGGATGGGGAATGTGTGGTTCATTCCCATGTGGGAATGCAATTGATCACATCAGGGCCAATGAGTCAATATAATAACATTGCGCTTTGTTTTCAAAAAGCTATTTCTGCCGCCACAAAATCCATTTATATCCAGACCCCATATTTCCTTCCGACAGATGGATTGCTTCATGCTTTGGAAGCGGCAGCCCTTGCCAATGTTGATGTGAGAATAATGCTTCCGCGCCGCAGTGATTCCAGGATGTTGCAATATGCCTCTTTTTCCTACGTCACCCAATGCCTGAAGGCAGGCATAAAGGTTTATTTGTATAATCCGGGGATGTTACATGCCAAGGCAATGATAGTTGATGAGAGCCTGGTAACAGCCGGGTCAACGAATTTTGATTTCCGCAGCTTTGAGAATAATTTTGAAGCTAATCTGTTGATATATGATCGGGAAACTAATCGGAAGATGCGCGACATATTCTTTGAGGACCTGAAGAAATGTGAGAAGTTGCGTTATAGCACGTGGCATCAACGACCGCGTCTTCAGCGAACCATGGAATCGCTGGTAAGATTGGTAGCGCCGATACTATAGTCTTAGGAAAAATCTTATCGGCATCGAGCCGACAAGATTTTTGCGGAAGCTGGAAAGCTCCCGCCCCGGCCGTCCGGATTCAAATGTCGCGTCCGGGCAGTCCAGATACAAATGTCGCGCCCCGGACCGTGCGGATTCAAATGATAAAAAATAGAAAACCGCGAGTTGGAAGGTTCAACTCGCGGTTTTTATGTTATGCCGAAAAGATATTATTCTTGGGCAAGGATGAGTGCAGAATAGGCAGGGATAGTGATTTTTCCGCCTTTGGTAGAGCCCAGAGAGCCGTCGGGAGAGATCTTACCTTCAGCTGCCACTATCTTCCAATCACCACCTTTGATGTTGACAGTCTGGGGTTTTGAAGCTCCGTTGAAAACCACCTTAATCTCCTTCCAGCTGTCGCCGTTAGCATGATTTTTCAAGGAATAAGAGATAAGATTAGGCGTTTTCTTAGAATCAATCTTATCAAACACAAGATTCTTTGCAATGTCGTCGGCAGAAGTCATTCGGAAAGCGGGATGCGCTTTGCGAAGAGCAGTCAGACCTTGATAATATTTGAAGAGGTCGTTATATTTAGCCTTATTTGCCCAGTCGATGGCATTTATAGAATCTGGTTGATTGTAAGAATTATGCACACCCTTTTTGTCGCGGAACACCTCTTCGCCGGCAAACATGAAAGGAGTTCCCTGCGAA
>CAZXGU010000026.1:8875-24148 GCA_964640375.1 uncultured Sangeribacter sp.
AATTTGGCAGCCTCAATCATGTTTTCTTCAGGTTCTCCGGCCATTGATTTGCGAAGTTTGTCGGTGAGACAAAGGTCGTCGTGACAAGAAACATAGTTCACAATCATTTCAGGGGAAGCGGCGTAAGGGAACTTTGAATTATTACCCTTCTTGAAATCCACCTGTGGATGAGGAGTTGCAGCCACGATACCGATTTTAACGGTCTCTTCAAGCCCAGGCTTTCCGGTAGCAAAACCGCGGTCGGAAGCGTCAGTGTAATGACCCTTTACGGCATCGCGAAGGTCGTCGGAGAAAACAGCGATATCCTTCATCTTGCTAACATTCTCCTTAAGCGCCCGACGCTCGGGAGCAAGAGGAGAATCGCCGGCAGTCCAACCCTCACCATATACAAATATAGAGGGATTAATCTTCTTCAGCTCGGCTGCCACATCGTTCATGGTCTCAGTGTCATGGATAGCCATGAGGTCGAAACGGAAACCGTCGATATGATACTCATCAGCCCAATATTTCACTGAATTGACGATATAGTCGTGCATCTGCTTGAGATCGGAAGCCGTTTCATTACCGCATCCCGATGCATCGGAATAAGAACCGTCGTTGCGATGACGGTGATAATAGCCCGGGGCAGTAAGCTCGAAGTTAGAGCCGTCGTTATCAGCAGTGTGGTTATAGACAACATCCATGATAACTCCGATTCCGGCATCATGGAGCGCCTTTATCATCTCCTTCATTTCGCGCACACGAGTGGAGGGATCAGAAGGATTAGTGGAATATGAACCCTCGGGTGCATTATAGTTGAGAGGATCATAACCCCAGTTATATGTATTGGTCTGGAGATTAGTTTCATCCACGGAATTATAGTCGTAGGAAGGGAGGATATGCACATGGGTTATGCCGAGCTCCTTCAGATGGTCGATACCAGTTTTAAGACCCTCGGGCGAAGTGGTTCCAGGCTCGGTTAGCGCAAGGAATTTACCCTTGTTGGCGATACCCGAAGAGGGATGCATCGACATGTCGCGATGGTGCATTTCATAAACGATTACATCAGAGAAATTCTTCACTTCCGGACCCTTATCGTTGTCCCAGCCTTCAGGGTTGGTGTTAGCGAAATCAATAATGGCAGCTCTTTTGCCGTTCACTCCGACAGCCTTAGCCCATACACCGGGGGTTTCATCGAGCCATTTGCCATTGTTTTTTATACGGAAAGTATAGAATTTACCATACAGTTTTTCAGGCACAGAAGCGGTCCAAGTTCCATTGGAGGAATCGAACTTCATTTCCAGAGAGGAGAAAGGCTTTCCGGTGTTGCCGTTGTCATAAAGATTCACCACAGCTTCCTGTGCCTTAGGGCTCCAGAGGCGGAAATGGGTGCCGGAGTTATCCACGGTTAGCTCAAGGTCGTTGCCGTTATATGTAGGCCAAGAGATGAATTGAGCATCAAAATCGCTTTGGGCATATAGCGGCATAGCAGCGCCAAGGGCGCAAAGAGGCATTACGAACGCCATAAGTCTTGAAAGATTTTTGGATCTCATGTAAGAATTATATTAGATTTTGGATTATATCAACTTAGGAAATCTTGTGTATTTTTTCTGAATACAAAATTAATGTTTTTATTGTTAAAAGGAAATAAGATTTTATATAAAATTCTTTGCGAAATACGCAAAAATCATTAAATTTGCAAATGTCTATCAAACAAGTGTTAAAAATAGACTCACTCAAACGATTTCGGAGGAGGGTTTCTTTAGGGATCTCTCCGGATTCATAAAGACGATATAAGCTAACTCATGATCAAAAAGTATTTTCTTTCTTTACTCCTGCTAATCTCAGGAATCAACTATGTTTATGCGGATGCCAAGCATGTTGATGAAGTGGAGAGGCAGCTCAACCATGAACTTGCCAACACACATCAGCAGAAAGACTCTATCCGCATTTTGTATAATCTCTTTGATCTTGTACCGCGCAAAGAGAAGCTCAAATATTCCGATAAACTTTACGATCTTGCGCGCCGGTCCAAGCGGACAGATATACAGCTCGACTTGCTTCGTCAGCTCAGTCAGCTTGGAGCATCGTTGGGCAATACAGATTCCGTATATAGATACCTCAACGAAGAGGTAGCCAGGATTCCGCGGAGTCAGGAGCAGGAGGAGACCGCCCTGTTTATCCGAATGCGTCAGGTTTCGGGCGACGCCCGGGCAGCCGACACCAAGAAGGTGGAAGGTCGCATTGCCCAATTGATAGCGGAGGAGTCGAAAGCAAAGGATCTTCCTCTCAATTTGCGTGTGCTCAGACTGTTCACCATTGTAGAATATCTCACCAACAGCGGCATTGAAGGACCGCTTTTGGGGGAATATGTCGGAATGCTCAAGGAGCGAATGGGACAGGCCAACTTTAAATTATATGCCCTCAATAACATTCTTCTAACCGAGTCGGCCAATATCTACACCACAATCGGTAATCCCAAAGAGGCAGTGGCAGCCGATAAGGAGATGCTGAAAATGATAGATGAATTGGAGAAGAAATATCATTCCGAAGGGAGAAAATATCGCAATTACATTCCCAATAGATATATCATCTATCGCCGAATGCTCCAAAACTACCAGGCTCTCACGCCCCAGGAGATTGAGGAATATTACGGAAAGATAAAAGAATATATGGTAGAAGATGAGGATGTGGAGAACACTGAGAAAAAGACCCACGCCGCTCTTTTAGCCTACTCCATGGCAAAGGGGGATTATGCGACAGCCCTTCCTCTTATAAGAAAGAATCTTGAAGAGGAGAAACAACCTGCTAAGCGACGCCGATTGGTTCACTGGATGCAAACCGCCGCTGAAGGATTGGGCGATAAAGACACTCAGATCCAGGCTCTACAGCTTTATAATGCCATGCTTATTGAGCGCGACACATCGAGCTCCTCAGATCGCTCCAAGGAGCTTGATATCCGCACACGTGTCAACGAGCTAAAAGCCGACAACACCTATCTCCAGATGGAGAAGGAGATGGAGGAGAAGGAATCCTATCAAAGGATGATGTCGTTTGTAATGGTGGGCTGGCTTATTTTTGCGGTTTTGTTGGTTGTGGTTCTTTTCTTCTGGGGAAAATATCGCACGGCTTCAGTCAGGATTCGTCAATTTGTGGGGAATTTAGATGAAGAATGCAACTATCTCAAAGATCAGCATTACCGCGACACGAATTACGGTGTAGCTTCCGAGAAGCGAATAAATTTAGAACACCGCAAAGAAGTGTCGCGTCGCAAGAGATCTAACTCCATCATCTCAATGCTTAATTATATAATTAATGATCTCCTTTACATCTCCTCGATAGGAAAAATCGGTAGAGGCAAATTTGTGCGACCGTTGAGCGTTACCGAAGTGATGGAAGATGAGTTCCAGAGAATAAAGCACAATAAGAAGGAGGGAGTGAATTTTGAGATTGAATATCCCAAGAAGGATATCGAGATACGCAGCGACAAGGAATGTTTGGAATATGTGCTCCGACACATATTCTTTGCGGCTAACCGCATATCCGATGATGGCACAATTCTCCTGCAGGTGCGTGAGAACGAGGCTGAAAAGAGAGTAGAATTTATCTTCAGCAATTCGAGCGTATTTGTTCCCGAAGGGAATGAGGATGTAATGTTTGACAACTTTATCGACATAGAGAAATTATCGGAAAGAGATGATGCAGGTCTCTTCTTGGCTCGCTTGAGCGCTCTCTTGCTCGACAGCAGCCTCTATCTTGAAAAGGAATTTAAGGAGGGTAGCAGATATGTCTTCAGCGTTTCAAAAGTGATGGGTAGATAGGAATTGATGAATATATAATAATAAAGGGACGCCTCATAAACTCACCTGTTGACTTTATGAGGCGTCCCTTTATTAACGCATTAATTAGCGGATAAGGAATTTGATTGTTATGTTTGAACCCTGAATCTTGGCTATATAGAGGCCCGGGGGTAAAGATAACGAGAACGATTCCACCGGGGAAGATGAAGATGCTGTGAAGCAATTTAATCCAGCCGAATCATAAACGGATATGGATGAATCTGCTCCCTCAGGATTCCAAAAACAGAGAGTGTTGTTGGAGAAGGTTAACTTCCGGGTGTCGTCGATCTCCGAGAAATTGGAATCCTCAATCTTGTCAATGCCGGAGAAATTCTTCAAGGCAGTTTTCAAACCTTCCACGGGGTCGAGCCAGCCTTGTCCGTGGCGAGGATTCTCCGGCTCCGGATAGTCATGAATATTCGACTCCGCGATAATCTGCATCACGTCGCGTGAAGAGAGCTCAGGAAGGGCCTGCAGCCAGCAAGCGATAGTCCCGGCTACGTATGGCGACGACATTGATGTGCCATGATTGGTGGCCCACAGATACCTTTTCCCATCAGCAATAACTTCAGCATTTATCTGTTCCTGACCGTCAGGATGAGCTTTCATATAATAGCTGCTCATAGCCGAGACCACTCCAAATCCGGGGGCAACCGTCAGAGGCATCACTCGGCCATCATTAAGAGTTGAATAGCTACTTGCCTTAAATACTGTTCCCGGGACAAAATCGTTATAATACTCTTCGCCAGAAATTGATGGGCGTCGGTCGCGGTTGACAAACATCCCGACGCTAATCACATTTTCACCTGTGGCAAGGTCGCTGAAGGAGAGCACCGACGAGGGTTGCACAGCAGAATGAAGAGCCCTAAAATTTGTGAATTGATAATCGGCATATATATCGGCATGAGCCCCGGGGTCGCCAGCCACTTCAATCACCGGCACATACCTTGCCCAATGACCGTTAAACACCTCTATATCCGTATGGGCATCATACTCCATAATAGTTCTGTACCGGCCGTTTTCAGAGTCAAATCCACCAGTGAGGCTGAACCAACCTGAATAGATTGAGGCGAAATCCTCGTCATAAATCACGGTTTCTTTATCGGAAGCGGGCGTTCGAGCGGGGTCGGAAGTGACTGTAAAGGATGAGTCGTCATAGAGCTGTTGCCAAGGAAACATCTTCACAATCTTAAATTCTTGAGTGTCACGAATGCCAAACCTCACCTTTAGCGGGGTTTGATCAAGGCTCCACACATCGACTGCGCCGTAAGGATCAAATTGCACCCAGTCGGAACTGTAAAGCATCAGTCCCGCCGTCTGGTCGGTTTCCGAGAAATCGAAAGGGAGCGATAGAGGAGTGTCGCCAGCGTTTCCGGCCGAAAGCACCACAATAGCTTCCTCGGCTATCTTGTCGAGATATTGGCAGAAAAGGGATGAGCCATCATGAGGTCCGATATAATTAGCCATCGACATGTTAATGACAGCCCTTTTATCATTTTGACGGGCGTAATCCAGAATATCCTCGGCACCGCAAAGAAGGCCCACATCAGTGAGCTGAGATGTGGTGATCACAATATCCGATTCCGGAGCCATTCCGCGATATTGGCCGTAAGAGCCAGCCATGATATTTGCCACATGAGAGGCATGCCAATTATCGGGTGTGTCTGTTCCCCATTCAGCATAGTCGTCGGGAGAAAGGACAATCCTTTGGCCCAATCCTTCTTTATATTGAACGATTCTCTTTATTCTTGGTTCCCCCTCCTCATTGAGGAAAGAGATATGGAGCGGGTCGATTCCAATATCACAAATACCTGTCACCACTCCCTTCCCGGTATAAGGCATATCAAAACCCTCGCCTGTATGCAGATTTTCGGCTTCAAACCATTCCCGGGCTTTATCCATCGAACGGCTCACACTTCTTGCGCGTTCCACTTTCGATATTCCTTTTATTTCCTTGATATGATAGGAGAGTGTTTTCACAGGGTCGGATTTCAAAGTGAGACCACTTCGAGTGTCTGCCCCGTTATGCTCATTCAGAGGAACAAAACAGAGGAGGAGATTATCGCGTTGGCGCAGAATCTCCACGCCGCTCTGGCGCAACTGTTCCAAAGCATCGTCAGAATCAATCTTTATAATGGCCGCGAAATGGGTCCTATTATCCGAGCTGAATTCTTCGGAGTCGCCTCTCGCCGCTGCCTGAAAAGGGAAGAGAGATGAAAGCGCGAGAAAAGATGCAGACAAAAGAGAAAAATTATAGTAGATTGGAGAAAATAATCGTTTCATATTCAAAAAACGAGAAAACTACTGAACTATTTTATTTTCTTTTAGTATAATATAATAGAGAACTCATTTAAACTTTTTACCGAATGTTAAAAATGAGCTTATTAATAGAGGGAGGAGAGAACGAGTCTCAGAGGGGAGATAGAATAAGAAAAGAAAGATATGTCCACTATAACAGATATAAAGCAAACCATAGAAAAGAAAAGCGAGGCAAGGACAGGCAATCCTAATGCTATGCGATTGTTGATCGCCATAGTAGCTATAGGAGGCGTAACCGGTTTAGCCACCTTCCTGATGAAAGAGGCTATAAAAGGGATTGGGCATCTTCTCACTATAGGTTTAAGCGGCGATAAATCCAATCTTCTTCTTTTGGCCGTTCCGGTGGTTGGAATTTTGCTGGCCATGATATTCCAGCATTATATTCTCAAACAGGATCTCTCGCATGGCACTGCCATGATTAAGCGCGACTTGAAAGATGGCCAATATCAGCTCAAGAGCGACCTTATATACACCAACATTATCGGCTGTTCGGTAACGATCGGATTAGGTGGTTCGGCCGGGGCCGAAGGACCGAGTGCTTATACCGGAGCAGCCATAGCGAGCAATTTTGCACGATGGCTAAATATCGACGACCGGTGGCTTCGTCTGTTGGTAGGTATAGGAGCCGGGGCAGGCATTGCGGGAATATTTAAATCGCCGATAGGCGGAGCTCTTTTCACGCTCGAAGTCTTAGGGCTTGAACTTTCAACCCTCCCCGTGATAGCATTGGTGACTGCGTGTCTGATCTCCTCCTGCACAGCGCTTGCATTAGGCGGATTTGCCTTCGATCTGAAATTTGTGGATTATATTTCTTTTAATCCGGCCAATATGATATGGATGAGTCTGTTAGGATTCTTCTGCGGAATTTATAGCATATATTATAACAGCACCAAGAATTTCACCGGCAAGCTTCTCGATGGAGTTGTTAACCCATGGTTTCGTGCCTTGATGGGAGGAATAATGCTATCGGCGGCCATTTTCTTCTTCCCCTCCTTGTTTGGAGAGGGCTATTCCATAATCGACAAGATCATCAACTGCCGCCCTTCGGAACTGTTAAGCTACAGTCCCTTCTATACGGGCCTATCGTCGTCAGGGCTTTTAATGCTCGTAGTTGCCGGCGTTTTGCTATTGAAAGGGATAATGGTTGCCGCCACGATCAATGGCGGAGGTGTGGCCGGAGATTTTGCACCAACATTGTTTGCCGGCTGTTTGGCAGGATATCTGTTTGGAATGATGATGAACAACTGGTTCGGGTTCACTCTGCCGGTGGAAAACTTTGCATTGTTGGGAATGGCCGGCGTGATGACCGGCACAATAAAGGCACCATTGATGGCTATCTTTATCACGGCCGAGATGAGCAACAGCTATCAGTTTATGTTCGGTTTCCTTCTGGTTTCGGCGGTGTCGTATGGAGTGGTGAGGCTTTGGGATTATTTTCAGGCAAAGAGAGCTAACACCCTTAATATTTCAGATAATACGCCTGAGGATAAAAGCGCACAGTAAATGGAGAGCCTCCGCCTCTGGCAGGCGGGGTTTTGTGATAGTAAAAGGAATGTTGCTTATCCCAAGTCTTGATATCTATTTTCCTTGTTTCTCCTGCCGGGATATTGCATCTAAGATCATGAAATTTTTTATCGAGCTGGCGCCCGTCGGGAGTGAGGTATTCGATTTCAAGTTCTATGGCAGTGAGCACCCGGTCGGTTTTATTTGTGATAAAAAATGATTCGTTATCACTGCTTAATTTTTTATCGAAACCGGAGAAGATGATATCTTGTGCTGAACCCCCATCATTATCTAAAGAAGAAAATTCATTCTCTCCGGCATCCGCCTGGTCATTATCTCTCTTAGAGGCAGAAGAGAGATCAACTTTGAAGCTACCGGTGTGTTGACTCTCATTCTTCTCTTTTTTCGATTCCTTCACCGGGAATTTATACCCAATCTTTTTAGCCTCTGTTTTTGGAGAATATATATTTAAAAAGAATAGGCAAAGAATGAATATGCGAAAGAGTGACTTCATGGAGATAAGATAGATTATAGATATTTTGGGGTTCTTCCTAAAGTGTTACCGTTGTAGGGGCTTGGGAAAATTTTGATTAATCCTTGAGGCAGTTTTGTGGTTGGGTCATCAATGGTGAAAAGAGAGATTATTCTCCAGAATTTGGGTAAAAATCGGGAAAGCCGAGGCGAAAACTTCAGTTTCTTTTTCTCAATTCTTAGTGCTCCATCGGATTCATCAAACTGCGCAGTGCAATCGTTCGGTTCGCTAAGGATACCATTCTTTCGGGAGGTGAAAAGCGCGAGCCGGAACTTGTCGGGGTCAACCGTTCCATTCATTTCCCCGATTTTTTCACCCGGGTTTAATCGACAGTCGGGAGTGGAGACCACAATCAGTTCATACATTCTCTGTCGGGGTTCGGCACAGCGTATCAGCACCACCGTGTTATCTTCGGGAAATTCATAAATTCCTTCAATTCTATCAATAGGATTCTCGCGGCAATAATCCATCGCCATGCCAAGATCTGAAATTTTTTCTCCCCGGGCACGAAAACAACATAAGCAGAGAAAAAATAGAACAGGTGAAAACAATAGGAAATTAAAGAGCATCCTATTGTTACCTTTAGAAGAGATTATGCGATGTGAAAGAGGAGAGGGCATATTCGAGAAATCAGATTTTGGTGGAGAAAGTGTAAGAAAGCCCCACAGAAAGAATCTCCTTAAGCATCCAACGGTTCCATTTTGGGTCGAGGCTCTTATCGGCCGTAGAGTCGTAACGGAGGTTAAGATAAAGCTGAGTGGAGAAGAACCGGCTGAACTGAAATTCAAACGTGTTCTGCCAATCGGCGTTGCTTTGCTTATAGTCAGTGAAGAGGAAGAGGCGGGTTTTATAAAGAATATTGTCGAGGAGTTTCCAATTGAAAGTCAACTCCGCCGAGCTACCGAATTCATTTACGCACTTTTTATCCTGGTCTATCCCAAATTGGAGATGATCCACGTTGGGGTCGATCGCTGTTTTGAGGTTATATGAAATAGGGGAGATAGAGGCATTGAAATCGATAGTCTTTTTCTCATTCTGCTTCGTATAAGTCATACCGAGACCGAGGGTCAGCACGCCGGGAGTGAGAAAAGAGGCAGTGCGCACCATAGAGTCGGAAGGGTAATTATTAAGCATCTGAGTCTTAAACTGCCCGGTGAAAGAATAATACCAATGGTGGGCAGCCTTATAACCGAATTTGAGGTTATATTGGAATAAATCTTCCGAAATGGAATATTTATGGAGGACGTTATCTTCGGTGGAGTTCAGTCCGAGTTTATAGCTCAGAGTGCTCTGAAACATCATGTTCGGATGATACACGGGGTTAAGCTGCACATCCCAAAGGAAATTCCCTAATAGGGCCAGATAGTTATTCCCACCCTGATACCAGTTTTTCGAGAGATAAGCCTGTGAGAATTGCAAAGAGATATTTAGGAGGTGAAGCCAATGTTTCTTTTCAATTTCAATTTCGGGCACGATGGCTGATTCGAGATTCACTTTAATTCTCTGGCGACGCAGGAACGCGGCATAGCTATAATCTTCGGGTGGCAGAGTCGGGGGCAAGGGGAGGGTCCAGAATGCAGGATTACTTTGCGAAGGATTGTAAACCATGTCGAGATATTGCAAATCGAGTTGGCGTTTAAAAGAATCTCGATTTCTTGAAAGCCATTCGGGGACAACATCTCCGGTGATGGCAATCGACAAGGGTTCCGTCGCCACAGAATCCGTAGAATCGGGAGTCTCCTTGAAATAGAGCTCCTTGAAAATTGCGGAGGTGGCGATTGAATCCTGGAACTGTGGCTTATTATGCCTCCCAACCGCTCGATACCCCGTAAATACTTTAGGAATACCGTAAAGATTCATTTTAGGAGCAAGGGAATCGGGCTTGATGTCAAGCATCAATTCCTCAAGGCTTCTAATATAGATGCTGTCGGAGACACCCGAAGTCTCCTTATCTGGACTTTGGGGCCGCGCGATAGCCGGGGAGAGAGCAAGGAGAGAAAGCAATATGGTAACGACGTTCCTTTTCATGACGAATGACATTCAGTAGTGACTGATGATAGGCTTCTTTTATTCCGTCGGAGCAGAGAGCAATTTGTCATATTCCTCAGATTTAATAAGCTTATATGCCTCCTTGAAAATGGGGTCATAATTATTATAAACTTTGAAATATGTTGCAGAATCGTAAATATCGCGTCCGATAAGGCCTTTAATCACGGTGCTGAAAAGATTGCGGCTTTTTTCAGCCTCTTCGGGATTAGGAGTTACACCCTCTTTCTCAGCCATAGCGTAGAGGTCGGCGAGCATGGCATCTGTCACCTCAAATTTTTTCACGAAGTCGGTATCGGTTTTATATTTTGATTTCAGCTCTTTTCTGTTGGTATCCACATATTTTATCACAAACTGGTTGATGCAACCTTTGGCTTGCACGTCGCGATAATATTTGGTGAATTCAGTGGTGTCGAGAGGCACGAAACGGTCGGGCGAAATACCACCGCCTCCATAGATTGGGCGTCCCAACCGGAGGGTGTTGACTTTAAGGGAATCTATGTATTTGATAGAATCGGCGTGCATTAGTTCGCCATGATTATATCTGTCAAGAATATCTTTGGCATATCCTTTAGAGTCGCCTTTCGTATAGGGTTTCTGTATGTCGCGACCCGTTGGGGTGTAGTAATGAGCCACTGTGAGACGAATCATCGAGCCATCGGGGAAGGGGAGCGGACGCTGCACAAGCCCCTTGCCGTAGGTGCGACGACCAACGATTACACCACGGTCCCAATCCTGAACCGCCCCTGAAGTTATCTCAGCTGCGGAAGCACTGTATTGATTCACCATCACCACCAGGCGACCATCCTCGAAGAGAGGTTTAGACTTGCCGGGAGCAGTGAGGAAATCATTACGCGCGGAATTGGTTCCTTCAGTATAGACAGCCATTTTGCCCGGCTCCAGAAATTCGCCGAGGATATCAACGGCTGCATTAAGATAACCGCCACCATTATCCACGAGATCGAGGATAAGCGACTTCATTCCTTCTTTTTTGAGGTCGGTTAGAGCCTTTGAAAGTTCTTTATGAGTGTCGGCTGCAAATTTGTTGATTCTGATATAACCAGTTTCCGGGTCAACCATATATGCTGCATCAATGCTATAAATGGGGATATCGGCACGTGTAATGCGGAAATCGATGGTGTCGTTTTGAGCGTTAGCACGACGGAGCACCTTCACATCCACCTTCGTTCCTTTGGGACCGCGAAGACGCTTCATAATAGCGGAATTTTTCATCTTCACGCCTGCAATGTTTGTGTCGTTGACGGCTATAATGCGGTCGCCGGCAAGAATGCCGACACGCTCCGACGGCCCTCCAGCCACTGTGGAGATGACGTAAAGGGTGTCGGTTGTCATATTGAATGTAATGCCGATGCCGCTGAAATTCCCAGCCAAAGGTTCGTTGAGCTCCTTTGTTTCCTCAGCATTGGAATAAGATGAATGGGGGTCGAGCTCCTGAAGCATCCCTTTTATGGCGGCTTCCACGAGCTTGTCTTCATTTACAGTATCGACATATAGCCTTGAAATGGCATCTTCGGCCATTGAGAGTTTCTGATGAGGTTGCAATGCAAGGGCAGAGAAGCCGGCACCGGCAAGAATGGCGAGGAGGAGAGGGATAAATATGTTTTTCTTTTTCATTTTCAAATAATAATTATTTAGGAGGGAGGACTTTTACAGGTTTATAGGTGATAGGAAATAGTTAAAAAGTAGGGGTGAGGGAGGAGGTGTCGAAGCCGTTGGCCGCGAGTTCTCTCACCATAGAGGAGGAGATATAGCCATATTCCGGCTCTGAGAAGAGGATCACGGTATCGATGCCGAGAATTTTCAGATTCACATCCGCCAAATTTCGCTCATATTCAAAATCGGCGTTGTTTCTCACTCCCCTGAGAAGGAAATCGGCTCCCGTTTCCTTGGCAAACTCTGCAGTGAGCCCCGCATATTCCCTAACTTCGACAATCGGCGTTGGAGAAAGTTTATTCAGAGGCTCCACGGCCTGGCGAATCTTTTCGAGACGTAGCAACAGATCTTCGCTCTTCCCCTTGTTAATATTATATCCGATAGCGATAATAACTCGGTCGGCAATTTTAAGACCCCGTTCCACAATTCGGAGGTGTCCGAAGGTGAAGGGATTGAACGAGCCGGCGAAGAGAGCCGTTTTAGGTTTGGGAGTATTCATTTCAGATTTGAGAGTCATCTTCGACCACAAGATTATTGATAATGAAATTCTGCCGCTCCATAGTGTTCTTACCCATATAGAATTCGAGAAGGGTCTTAACTGCGTCATCGCGAGTTAGTTTCACGCGGTCGAGACGCATGTCTGGACCGATGAACTCGGCAAACTCGGCATCATTAATTTCACCAAGACCTTTGAATCGTGTGATCTCCGCATTATTGCCGAATCGGGCAATGGCAGCCTCTCGCTCAGCGTCTGTATAGCAATACACGGTATCCTTCTCTTCCGGAGCTTCCGCCTCGGCCTCACCTTTGGCAGATTTGCGTTTGGGTTTCTTTTTGGTGCGACGGGTTGAATTTTTATCCCTCACGCGGAAGAGGGGAGTCTGGAGGATATAGACGTGACCTTTCTTCACGAGATCGGGGAAGAACATAAGGAAGAAAGTGATGATAAGCAATCGGATGTGCATTCCATCGACATCGGCATCCGTAGCTATTATCACCTTGTTATATCTCAAACCTTCAATGCCATCTTCAATATTCAGAGCTGCCTGAAGGAGATTGAATTCATCATTTTTATAAACCACCTCCTGAGTCATGCCGAAAGAATTGAGGGGCTTGCCTCGGAGGGAGAAAACAGCCTGCGTTTCGGCATTCCTCACCTTTGTGATTGTTCCGGAAGCCGAAAGACCCTCAGTGATGAAAATAGCCGAGTCGTCGCGGCGGTCTTCAGTCTTTGCATTCTGTTTTCGGGCATCGTTATAATGAACGCGGCAATCGCGCAGTTTCTTATTGTGGAGGCTCACTTTCTTAGCCTTCTCGCGGGCAAGCTTTGCCACGCCAGCCATAGCCTTGCGCTCTTTCTCGTTGGCCGATATTTTTCGCAACATAGCTTCGGCCACATCGGTGTTCTTATGAAGATAATCGTCGAGTTCCTTCTTTATGAAATCACCGATGAATTTATTCACTGTCAATTCGCTGTTGGGAGCCACAGTCTTTGAGCCGAGCTTTGTTTTTGTCTGGCTTTCGAACACTGGTTCCTGAATCTTGACAGCCACAGCTGCCACCATGCCGTTTCGGATATCTGAGAATTCATATCCTTTGCCGGAAAATTCCTTTATAGTTCGGCTCACGTGTTCGCGGAAAGCTGAGAGATGGGTTCCGCCCTGAGTGGTGTGTTGACCATTGACGAATGAATAATATTCTTCGCCATATTGGGCTGTATGAGTGAGCACGACCTCAATATCCTCTCCCTGAAGGTGGATAATGGGATAGAGGGGTTCGGAGGTCATATTGTCTTTAAGCAGATCGAGGAGGCCATGACGCGAGAGATATTTCTGGCCGTTGTAGAAAATCTGAAGTCCGGTGTTGAGATAGGTGTAGTTTTTCACCATAGTCTCGACAAACTCGGGATTGAATTTGTAATTTTGGAAGAGAGCGTTGTCGGGCGTGAACTTTACGAAGGTTCCGTTGGCTTCTTTAGTGTCGGTGATGTTGGATTGTCGGAGGAGCTTGCCTCGGTCGAATTCCACTTCCACCATTTTGCCGTCGCGCACGGAAGCGACGCGGCAATAGGTTGAAAGGGCATTTACGGCTTTTAGTCCGACACCATTCAGACCGACAGATTTCTTGAAGTTTTCTCCGTCGAATTTACCACCGGTATTGATATTAGAGGCTACCTCTTTCACTTTCCCCAATGGGATTCCTCGGCCATAGTCGCGCACAGTCACCTCGCCCTCTTCTGAGAGGGTGATGTCAATACGCTTTCCGGCGCCCATGTTGAATTCGTCGATAGAGTTATCGACCACTTCTTTTACAAGGACATAAATGCCGTCGTCGGCATGAGTTCCGTCGCCGAGTTTACCGATATACATACCGGGACGGCGGCGAATATGTTCGTTCCAGTCGAGGGTCTGGATTGCGTCTTCGTTATATGTTCCGGCCGAAGAATTTGAGGTTGTCGCTGTGTCTTTTTCTTCGGGATCTGGGTTCTGATTCGCGGGGTTAAAAAGATCGTCGCTCATTAAAGAATCTGCTTTTTGCAAAGATACAAAAAATTCGGGAGAAAGCCAATTTTTTCTTTTTTTCGGCGCATGGGTGGCCGGAGTCCGGCTGATAAAACACACAGCCCTGGAACCTGCTAATGGGGAAACTAAACTGAAGAGGGGGATAATCAAGAGGGAAGGATAATAAAGAGGGAGGGGGCGGCGTTAAGAATGATATGAAAGATTTTGCAGCCATTGATTTTGAAACAGCCAACGGGAAGCGTTCGAGTGTTTGCAGTGTTGGCATTGTTGTTGTGAGGGATGGGAGGATTGTGGAACGGTTCTATCGTTTGATTCGCCCTTATCCGAACTATTACTCAGCTTTTACCACTGCCATTCATGGACTTACCCCTAATGATACTTGCGATGCCAATCCTTTTCCATTAGTATGGAAGGAGGCGGCGCCTTTGATTGCAGGGCTGCCGTTGGTGGCTCATAATTCTCCTTTTGATGAAGGGTGTCTGAAGGCAGTGTTTGAGGCATATAAATTAAAATATCCCGGTTATCGTTTCCATTGCACATGTCGCGCTTCTCGACAATTTTTCGGTCGTGAATTGCCAAATCATAAACTGCATACCGTCTCGGCCCGTTGCGGATATGATTTGGAAAACCATCACCATGCGTTGGCCGACGCTGAGGCTTGCGCACATATCTGGTTGGCGCTGACTGAAGGATTGGTTTTGGAATAATTTTAAACCCACTTGTTTCTTTGGTGGTTATAATGTATATTTGTAAAAAATATAAGAGCTTATGACGCAACTGACAATTAATATTGAAAATAAGGATATGCTCCCGATTTTAAAAAAACTCTTGGGGGAGCTTAACGGTGTGTCGATCGACA
>CAZXGU010000027.1:0-23417 GCA_964640375.1 uncultured Sangeribacter sp.
ACTTCATATCCGGCTTCGAGATTCACGCCGGATGCTTCATAACTTTTTGCCATATCTTGTTATTGCTTTTTTCTGAAATAATTAATTGCATTCAGGAACAGATTCTGATTCTTGTTTCCTTCGATATTCTTCATCAGGCCGTCATGCCATCTCTCTGAGTGGGCCATCTTTCCGAGGATGCGGCCGTCGGGGGAGATGATTCCTTCTATAGCATCGGTCGAACCATTGGGATTGGCCGGTGAAGTCATCGTGGCGTTTCCTTCTGCGTCGGCATATTGGAAAGCTATCTGGCCGTTATCAAACAGACTCTTGGCAAGCTCAGCCGAAGCAGTGAATTTACCTTCACCGTGCGAAGCTGCCACGCTGTGAAGCTCTCCAAGTTCGAAACCGGCCAACCAGGGAGAAGCAACTGAGGCTACTCGCGTGGTCACAATCTGAGAAATATGACGGTTGATGTCGTTGTGGAAGAGTGTGGGAGAATCCGCATTCAGTTCGCCGATTTTTCCGTAAGGGAGCAATCCTGATTTCACCAGAGCCTGGAATCCGTTGCAGATACCCAAGATAAGACCTCCGCGTGCCATTAAACGCTCTATGGCCCCTTTCACGGTTTCGTTCATTATCACGTTGGCAATAAATTTGCCGCTACCGTCGGGCTCGTCGCCGGCTGAGAAACCGCCGCTGAAAGCAAGTATCTCGCAATTGTCGATATGGTCGGCCATCTCTTTCACCGAATCTTCGATATCATCGGCAGAAAGGTTGCGGAATACGCTGCTGCTCACCTTTGCTCCCTCCTTCTCAAACGATTTCCACATATCGTAATCGCAGTTGGTGCCGGGGAAGACAGGGAGATAAACCCGTGGATTCTCAACCGGTTCGCCAGGCCATACGGTAGTGTTCGGACCGGAAGTAGCGTTGGCCACCTCCCCTTTCACTCCGCTTCGGTCGGGATAGACCTGGGTGAAACGGTCGGTGTTGGCTTTGCGTGCATCCTCTATGCTGATTGTTTCGCCGTTAACTATAAGTTCGGGTTTGCTGATTGTCTTTCCCAAAAGGATAGCTCCGGGAATATCAAGCTCCCCTTCTGTCTCTACCACGATTGAACCGTTGCCTGATGCGAAGAGTTCCTTCTCATCTATATTTATATCAGCTCCTATCTCATTTCCGAAGCTCATCTTGGCCACAGCCTCTCCTACTCCTCCGAAGTCAACGGCGTAGGCTGAAACTATCTTTCCGTTATGAATATTCTCTGTCACAGCAGTGAAGAGATTTTTCAGGGCTTCCGTATCGGGGGTGAGGTCGGCCTTTGGTGTATGTTTCACCAAATAGATGTTATGTCCCTCCTTCTTAAATTCGGGAGAGATTACCTTACGTGCATCCACGGGAGCCACACCGAATGCTATCAATGTGGGAGGAACAGAAATTTTGTCGAATGTGCCGCTCATGGAGTCCTTACCTCCGATTGAGGCCAAACCAAAGTCGAGCTGCATCTTGAGCGTGCCCAAGAGGGCTGCAAGGGGTTTACCCCATGAAAGCTCATTGTGCATACGCTCGAAATATTCCTGATAAGAGAAGCGCATCTTAGGATATTCCGCGCCGGCTGCCACAGCCTTGGCTATAGCTGAAATCACTGCATATTGTGAACCATGATAGGGGCTCCAGCTGCTCAGATAAGGATTGAAGCCGTAGGCCATCATGGAGGCAGTATTAGTGAAATGATTTCCTACAGGGAGTTTCTGAACGCTTACCTGTGTCTCTGTGCCCTGTGTGCGACCACCGAAAGGCATGAGCACTGTTGATGCGCCAATCGAGGAGTCGAACATCTCGATAAGTCCCTTTTGGGAAGTCACATTTTCGTCGGCAAGGTTATTGAGGAAGCGCTCGCGGAGGCCGGCTCCTTCCGGGTTGCGGTTGAAAGCCTCCTTAGGTTCGATTGCGCCGATCTTTACTTTTGCATAGTGACGCGCACCGGCAGAGTCGATAAATTCACGGCTCAGGTCGGCAACAACCTCTCCGTTATAATACATTCTCATTCGGCCACTGTCGGTGACATCAGCTACATGGCGTATCTCAAGGTTTTCCTCGGCGCAATAACGCTCGAATTCCTCTTTATCCTTGGCTTCCACAACCACCGACATGCGCTCCTGAGATTCGGAGATGGCGAGTTCGGTGGCGTTAAGGCCGCTATATTTTGTTGTGACGCGGTCGAGATATATGTCAAGGCCGTCGGTGAGCTCACCGATTGCCACGCTGACACCTCCGGCGCCAAAGTCGTTCGATTTCTTTATAAGTCGCGTCACTTCCGGACGACGGAAAAGGCGTGCTATCTTACGTTCTTCGGGAGCGTTACCTTTCTGCACCTCGCTGCCACATTCTTCCAGAGAGCTTGTGTTATGTTCCTTTGAGGAGCCTGTGGCGCCCCCGATTCCGTCGCGCCCTGTGCGTCCGCCGAACATCAGGATTACATCGCCGGCAGCCGGGCGCTCGCGGCGCACATCAGATGCCTTAACCGCTCCCACTACGGCTCCCACTTCAAGACGCTTGGCCACATAACCCGGATGATAAATCTCGCGCACATGGGTGGTGGCTAATCCTATCTGATTGCCATAGCTTGAATATCCGGCAGCCGCGCGGAGTGAAATAACACGCTGGGGAAGCTTCCCTTCCATAGTCTCACTCACGGGAAGGTAGATGTCGCCTGCTCCGGTGACACGCATTGCCTGATACACATAGCTGCGTCCGCTCAACGGGTCGCGGATGGCGCCTCCAAGACATGTCGAAGCGCCTCCGAAGGGTTCAATTTCTGTAGGGTGATTATGGGTCTCGTTTTTAAATTGAAGGAGCCAACGTTCGGTCTTGCCGTCAACGTCAACATCCACAAAGATTGAGCAAGCATTGTTTTCCTCGCTCTGTTCGAGGTCGTCGAGAAGTCCCTCTTTGCGGAGATAGCGTGCCCCGATTGTGGCAAGATCCATGAGGCAGAGGCTCTTGTTCTCGCGTCCTAATGCGCGGCGAATCTCTTTCCATTGCTCCACGCTCTCTTTAAGGGTCTGTGCCATGGGAGAATCCTCCACTTCGATGTCGGTGAGCTCGGTGGTGAAAGTGGTGTGACGGCAATGGTCGCTCCAATATGTGTCGAGAATGCGAAGCTCAGTTTCGTTGGGGTCGCGTCCTTCGGCTGTGAAATAGTTCACAACCTCCATCAGGTCGTCACCATTCATGGCTAAGCCCTTCTCTTTGCAATAGGCAGCTGCATCCTCTGCTTTGATATTGCGGAAGCCGTCGAGACGCTCCACAGGTTTGGCGTGTGCTCGCTCCGGACGAGCAAGAATGTCGAGGTTCTTCTCTCTCGATTCAACGGCGTTGATGGTATATTTGGCTATTTTTTTCAGTTCTTCCTCCCCTACTGTATCGTCGAATATCATCATTGTGGCGCTGCTTATCTCCACATCGGCATCCGGTTGAAGGAGATTCACACATTCACGCGCCGAGGCTGCACGCTGGTCGAACTGGCCGGGCAGACATTCGATAGCCAAGAAGGGACGCCCATCGGTGGCGACGCTGTCGGTCACATTGTCTGTGGCCGGCTCGCCAAACACACGGTAGCGGCTCTTCTCTATAAGTTCGGGCGTAAAGCCGAATAAATCATATACGCATAAGAAGCGCAGGTCTTTGATGTCAAGGCCCAAGTTGGAGTTGAGTTCTTTTCGAAGACTTTCGGCTTCGATGCGATAGGGTTCGCGTTTCTCAACAAAAATGCGGTGATTCATCTTTTTTTCTATTATGATGTCGTTAAGGTCTTTAAGGTCTTTAAGGTCGTTAAAGTCTTTAAGGTCGTTAAGATCGTTAATTGTTGGCTAAGACGTTGCGAGCTTGCTCGGCGCGAAATTCGTCTAATTTGTTTTTAAGGTTTTCGTCGGTTATTGCAAACATCTCGATAGCCAGGAGGGCGGCATTCTTTGAGCCATCGATAGCTACTGTGGCCACGGGGATTCCGCTTGGCATCTGCACCATTGAGAGCAACGAGTCGAGACCTTCCAAAGAGTGTGATTTGACAGGCACTCCGATCACGGGTAATGTGGTGAAAGCAGCCACCACGCCGGCAAGATGAGCCGCGCCTCCGGCTGCTGCTATGATTGCGCCGAAGCCACGGTCGCGAAGACTGCTCACCCATGCTTCAAGTTCGCGCGGGGTGCGGTGTGCACTGTAAATTTTCTGTTCATACTCTACGCCGAATTTGGCAAGTGTCTCCCCTGCGCCTTTCATCACTCCGAGGTCGCTGGCAGAGCCCATCACAATTCCTACTTTCATTTTTTTTCTACCTGAAATATTTTATAGCTGAAACGGTTGCCCGTTTCACGCTGCGTTTTCTTTTGGTTATTTAAAATAAAAATTTTGCGCGCGTCAGCTCTTTTCGCCCGACGCGCGCAACCTATCCTTTTATGTTTCAGCACACTCCGCCTGTATCTCCGGTTGTTTTCGCTTCCGGAAGAATGTGATTGCGGATATGTGACCTTTTTGCTGAAGCATTTCTACCCATTTGAATTGCAAAATTACATATTTTTTTCGCAATAAGCAAATTTTTCAGAAATTCCGCTTCTTTTCCTCAATTTTCTTTATTTTGCGGGTTTCGACTCGCAGTAAACGCAACGATACACGCCGCTTCCGTCGCTGGCCGGGCGGAACAGACGATCCACATTCTCCATATTGGAGATGCACCGACGGTTGGAACAACGGTGTTGGTTCACAACCGTGCCTTCGGGAATGAGCTGCTGTTTGTTGTCGCCCTCGGCTGCCCATTTCAGAAGGGTGAGAATCAGGGCCATTCTTACGAATTTACCATTTTCTACCTGGCGGAAATAGGCTGCTCTCGGATCCGCATCCACTTCAACGGTGATTTCGTTAACACGTGGCAGAGGATGAAGGATGCGAAGTTCAGGTTTGGCTGTGGAGAGCTTCTCGGGAGTGAGGATGAAGGCATCTTTGACACGATCGAACTCATCTTCATCGAGGAAACGCTCTTTCTGCACGCGCGTCATGTATAGGATGTCGAGTTCGGGCATCACCTCCTCCATAGTTTTCACTTCGCGATAAGGCACTCCATATTTCTCGCAAACCTCATATTTCATATAATCTGGCAGACGGAGTTCGTCGGGGGCAATGAGTATAACCTCTACCCCGCTGTAGCGTGCCAGAGCCTTGATGAGCGAATGCACGGTGCGACCAAAACGGAGGTCGCCGCAGAAACCTATCTTGATATTATCGAAACGCCCAATCTCGCGCTTGATAGTGAGGAGGTCGGTCAATGTCTGGGTCGGATGACTATGGGAGCCGTCGCCTGCATTGATGACCGGGATTCCGGCGTTCATGGCCGATACAAGGGCTGCACCCTCCTCGAAATGGCGCATGGCAATGATATCGGCGAAGCAGGAGATAACCTTAGTGGTATCGGCCACGGTCTCCCCTTTCGAGGCTGATGTGCTCTGGGCGTCGGTGAAGCCCAATACATTTCCTCCAAGCTCCATCATGGCTGCCGTGAAGCTGAGGCGCGTGCGCGTGGAGGGCTCGTAGAAGAGAGTGGCAAGCTTCTTCCCCTTGCACGCTTCGCTATATTTCTCCCTGTTGTCGATGATGTCGAGAGCGAGATCAATCACTTCATCAAGCTCTTCGCGACTCAGGTCGGTTGGATCTATTATATGTCGCATGGTTGTTGGTTTAATTAAGGTCGTGATATGGAAAAGGTCTTTTCAGGCCAGTGTATTTAGCCGTTAATCCAGGATTCGTCGGAAGGATTGTTGCGGAATTTCTTCAAGCGCTCGATGTCGCTCTCCTTGATTCTCCCCTCTTCGGCTGCCACTTCCACGAGTGTGTCGAAATTAGAGAGGGAATGGTTCTCCACTTTTGCTGCCTCTAATCTGTCGAGACCTTTCTGCATTCCGTAGGTGAAGATGCTCACCACGCCCAACACATCAGCACCGGCTTCGCGAAGAGCTTCAACCACATCGATGCAGCTGCCGCCTGTGGAGATGAGATCCTCGATCACCACCACCTTTGTGCCTGGTTCGAGCTTACCCTCGATGCGGTTGTTACGGCCATGGTCTTTGGCGCTGCCGCGAACATAACCCATCGGCATGTCGAGAATCCACGCAGCAATGGCAGCATGGGCGATACCGGCGGTGCTGGTGCCCATCAGTGCTTCTGCCTCGGGGAAGATCTCTTTTACAGTCTTGGCTATGGCTTCTTCCACAATCTTGCGCTGTTTGGGAGCGCTCAGAATTAAGCGGTTGTCGCAATAAATAGGGCTTTTGATGCCGCTGGCCCATGTGAACGGCTCATCGGGGCGAAGGAACACTGCTCCTATCTCAAGCAATGCTTTTGCTATCTCTTTTTCCATTATCTTTATCGGAGTTTTTTGTTTTCGTAATTATTTGTTGAGGAAACCTTTCACGCATTTGCGATAAGCTTCCACGGGATCTTCAGCTGCCGTGATGGGACGTCCTACCACGATATAATCGGAGCCTATCTCGCGTGCGCGTTCGGGAGTGGTGATTCTCACCTGGTCATCTTTGCCAGAGTCGGCGAAGCGAATGCCGGGGGTTACGGTCATAAATTCGTTGCCACAAGCCTCTTTCACTATGCCGGCTTCGAGGGGTGAGCAAACCACTCCGTCGAGCCCTGCCTCCTTGGCATTCTGAGCATATTTGATGATGGTATCCCCTATTGTGGCGTCGATAAGCAACTGATTGCGCATCGCCTCTTCAGAAGTGGATGTGAGCTGAGTCACCGCTATCAAAAGCGGGCGGCTTCCGTCGGGACGTGTCAATCCTTCGATAGCGGCGCGCATCATCTCTATTGTGCCAGAGGCGTGCACATTGGTCATATCCACATCAAGCTCCGAAAGAACGCGCATCGCTTTCTTCACTGTGTTGGGGATATCGTGGAGCTTGAGGTCGAGGAATATCTTATGTCCGCGGCGTTTAATTTCTTTCACTATATCGTTGCCGGCGGCATAATATAATTCCATGCCGATCTTTACAAAGGGTTTCTCCTCTTTGAATTTATCAAGAAATTCCAGCGTGGCTTCTTTCGACGAGAAGTCGCAGGCTATGATTACATCTTTAGCGTTCATATTATAAGTTTTCAATTATTCGTTTGCATGCGTAAGGATCGCGGAGGTTGGCGGCTCCGACCTCCACTGCTGTTGCGCCGGCAAGCAGCATCTCTTTCACGTCGTCGGCCGTGGAGACTCCTCCGCAGCCAATGATTGGCACATCCACAGCGTGGCTCACCTGCCACACCATTCTCAGCGCTACCGGGAAAATAGCCGGACCCGAAAAACCTCCCATCACATTGGCTATTATCGGCTGGCCGGTCTTGAGGTCGATGCGCATTCCCAACATGGTGTTTATAAGACAAAGGCCGTCGGCACCGGCATCTACAGCTGCCTTGGCTATCGACACGATGTCGGTAACATTGGGGGTGAGCTTCACATAGAGAGGTTTGGTGATAACCTTCTTTACCTCCCTTACCACTTCCGCCACGCTCTCCGGTTGTGTGCCGAAACTCATGCCTCCGCCGTGGACGTTGGGACAACTCACATTGAGTTCGATTATCTCCACCTGTTCCTCTTTGTCGATAAGGCGGCAACATTCCACATATTCATCAATGGCGAACCCACTGATGTTGGCGATTATCGGCTTGTGAAACACGGCTCTCATCTTAGGAAGCTCCTCGCTTATCACCTTCTCTATGCCAGGGTTCTGCAACCCCACTGAATTGATCATCCCGGCCTCACATTCCGCCACTCGCGGCAGAGGATTGCCGAAACGGGGATTGAGAGTGGTTCCCTTAAAGGATATGGAGCCCAATATGTTTATGTCGTAATATTCAGCCATGCCATAGCCGAAGCCGAAACATCCGCTGGCAGGAATAACTGGATTATCGAGTTTCACTCCGCTGAGCTCCACGCTCCAGTCGCCGCTCTTTTCGCGCTCTCTTATCTCTTTTATTTCCATATAAGTTCATCCTTTGAGAATACGGGGCCATCTTTGCAGATTCGTTTGGCGGAATCTTTGGTTTCGAGACTGCAACACATGCAGGCTCCGAATCCGCAGCCCATTCTTGATTCAAGACTCACCTCCCCGGGGAAGGGAAGCGATGTGCACACGGCGCGCAGCATAGGCATCGGGCCGCAGGCATAAAAATAGTCGGGAGAGAAGGGGAGACCTTTGATAGCGTCGGTCACGAATCCTTTCACTCCCTGAGTGCCATCCACGGTGCAGATAATAGCATCGAGACCAATCTTCTTGAAATCCTCCTTCATGGTCACGTCTGCCTCAGTGTTGAATCCCAAGATTACAGTAGGCTTGATTCCGCGAGCCTGCAGTTTGCGGGCAAGATTCAATAGGGGAGCACAACCTATTCCGCCGCCTAATAGCACGGGGCGTTCCACTGCCTTATCCTCACTGAATCCGTTTCCAAGACCGGTGAGGGTGTTTATCTTTGTGCCGGGTTTCATTTCCGACATAGCTTTTGTGCCGGCGCCTACCACATCATAGAGAAGCATGAGCTCCCCTTCGCGATAGTCGCTCACCGAGATTGGACGGCGGAGATATTTTCCCTCTATCATCAGATTCACAAACTGGCCGGCGCGTGTCAGCTCCGTTGTGTCGCCGCTGAGCAGCATCCGCCATGTCTTATGGGTCAGAGGCTCGTTGGCCCTCACAGTATAAACCGTTTCTATATTTCTATATTTATTCATTTTAAATCTAATCTCTCTTATAACCCCTTACCTCTGGTAATCCTATAATCTTGTGTTGAGAATCTTTCCATACAGCTCCATTCCAGCGTATGGGGTGGCTTTCCCCATGCTCTTGAATGTTGCCGGGTCCACGACATAGCTCTCCGAGAAATCCACAGTCACCATCCCCGGGTCTCCTTCAATTCCGAAGATACGGCGCGGGTTTGTGCTCATTATCTCCACAAGCTTATCAAGATCTATGATTCCGGGCTTAACGAGGGCTGTATATACGGCCGCCAAAGCTGTTTCCAACCCCACAACTCCCATTGCGCTTTTCTCTAATCCACGGCTTTTTTCGTCGGCAGAGTGGGGCGCATGGTCGGTGGCTATACACTCAATGGTTCCGTCAACAATCCCTTCAATCAGAGCATCGCGGTCGCGCTCCGAACGGATTGGAGGATTCATCTTGAAGCGGCCATCCTCCTGAAGGTCGTTATCGCAGAAGGTGAGATAGTGGGGACCCGTTTCGCAGGTCACTTCTATTCCGGCGCGACGAGCTTCTCTGATAAGGGCCACGCTTTCAGCCGTGGAGATGTGGCAGATATGAAGTCGGCAACCGGTTTCTGCTGCCAAGCGGATATTTCGTTCGATTTCACGCCATTCGCTTTCAGAGCATATTCCGCGATGACCGTGGATGCGAGCATACTCTCCGTCGTGGATATAGCCTCCGCGCAGCAGCGCATTGACTTCACAGTGGGCAGCCAAGATTTTGCCGGTAGGGGCTATGCCCTTCATTGCCTGGCGCATCACATCCTCATCCTGAACTCCGCTCCCGTCGTCGGAAAAACCGGCAACGTAGGGCGCAAGAGCAGCATAATCCACTAATTCCGTGCCCATTCTCTGACGCGTGATAGTGGCGTAGGGGATAACCTTTATTGCGGCGTCGCGTTCGATAATCTCCAATTGGGGGCGGAGATGTTCGAGCGAGTCGGGTGCCGGTTTAAGGTTAGGCATCGTGCATACTGCAGTGTAACCGCCGGCAAGAGCTGCCTCCGAACCTGTCTTGATCGTTTCCTTATACGAAAAACCGGGCTCACGGAAGTGCACATGCACATCCGCCAAGCCCGGAAGCTCTTTTATATTCCTTTCTTCCATAATCGAAATGACGATTTTTGCAAAGATACAAAATTTAACCGACATTCCGCAATTTTTCCCCTCTAACTCTTAATTTTTTACATCTATGCTCCCCCTGGAGGTCTATCTAAGCAAATATTCCATCACCTCGTCGTGATAGGTGGGACCAATCGAAATTTCGTAGGTTCCTATAAATATGTCATTATTATTGAATGATGTTATCTTGTCGCGGTTGGCTATATATGATTTATTTACCCGGATGAAGCGCGTTGTGGGCAAAAGGTCGCTTATTGATTTGAGAGTGGCCCGGGCATTGACTGTCTCTTTTTCAAGATGAAATATAACCAAGTCTTTACACCCCTCAACAAAGCGGATATCATCGAGTTTAATCCGGATATAGCGCCGGTCGGCCTTGACAGTTATGAAGTCGCGGTCGGCATTTGCAAGATGTTGGAGATGAGTGGCGGCCGATTTACGTTTCTTGAAGGTCAGGGCCTTGTCGATGGCACGGTTGAATTTTTCAGGGTCGATAGGTTTTACTAAGTAATCTATCGCTTCAATGTCGTAGCTCTCCACGGCATATTCTGAAAAAGCTGTGGTGAAAACCACCATCACATCTTGTGGCAGCAGATGAGCCACCTCCATCCCCGATATTCCCGACATCCGGATATCGAGAAAGGCTAAATCAACCTCTTTATCCTCTATTCCAAGCAAAGCCGCTTCTCCACTGTCGTAGGAGCCGATGAGCTCCAACTCAGGCCGCAGGCTTATAAGTCGTGCCATCCCTTTGCGGGCTATAGGCAGGTCGTCAACTATTATACATTTCATTTTGATAAGGGTAGTTTTAAGGTGACTGAAAAAATATCATCTGTGGTAGCGGTTGAGAGAGTGAAGTTATTGCCGTATAGGAGTTCGAGACGCCGGCGAGTGTTGTTTATTCCCAAGCCGCCAAATTTGCCTCCCGACGCCACGGGATGGGAAGAATGTGGCTGAGCGATGAAGGTGTTCCTGCATTTAAAAATCAGGGCTTCCCCCTCTTTAGCGAATATGATTTCAATGAATCGGTTTGATTTTACAGTCACGGAGTGTTTCACTGCATTCTCCACAAAGGGTATCAGCAATAGGGGAGGCATCTGGACCGATAGAAGGGGAGCGCTACATTCCACTTTTGTGTCCAAATCCTTTACCGACGATTTTTCAAGTGTGAAATAGTTGTTGATGAAATTGATCTCTTCCCGGATGGTGGTTTCTGTTTTGGTGCTGTCGGCTAGGATATAATCTAAGAAGCCTTCCAGACATCTAAGGGTTGTGATTGCCTCTTGTGGATCCTCGTAGCTTAGAAACCCTACGTTGTTGAGGAGATTGAAGATGGTGTGAGGGTTAATCTGATGTTGCAGATTCTCGAATTCTATTTCCGCTCTCTCTGCTTCTAAGCGACTAAGATGCCATTTCCCTACGAGATTCCTTTTTAACAGCATAATTGAGGCCGATCCCCCCATGAGAAGAAGGAAGGTCATCAAATTTCCGGCTATTCCAAAAGGAACAATGAACCATGGCATCTCCACTCCGTAGCGATTCACAATCTCCCCCTGTGAGAAGGTGATTAGATTAAGCAGAATGAAAATTGTTATCATTAATCCGAGTAGGATATAGATATAGAGGCGATGACGTTCTTTTTTTAAAAAGAACGGAAAGATTAAGAAGACATTAAGATAGATCAGAGTTAGCAATATTAGGAAAACACATATTGCATAGGTAAGATGATACATGTCGAAGACCGGCTTGTCGGCCAGATCGAACATTAATCCAAAACATATCACTCCCAATACAAGCCAAAGCAGGAGATGACGTTGAAGGCGATATTTCTTGAGGGTGATAAAGTCTATGACCGGCGAAGTTTTGCCGTTCCATACCTGTTTGTCGGGTAGGAGGGGCTTGACTCTCTGTTCCGGTGTGGGATCATCATATAGGCGATGTCGTAAGAAATCGGAGAGTGACCGTATCTTCCGGTTGGCTTCGGAAGCATCAATGCTCAAGGTCAGGATAATATCGTTGAGCTGCCGTTTTATCTCGGGCATACGGATGCGGTTGCGAAAGAGTTCGCTTTTCTCCTCTATCTCCTTCTTATACTCCTTTTCCCAGGCATTCTGCCTCCTGTTGTCTTCATAGAAACGCCATAGAAAGAAGCCCTCTATTGTCAGCACGAACAATCCGCTCGAAGAGATAATATAAAGGTAAACCCACGGGCTGAATGGATTTGCGATTACGTGAGGAAGGTGAGTAACAGTCCTGAAAAGGTAGTCGATGTTGAAGGCTGCTAAATCTGTGATATATGCCAAGACCCATACCCATATCGCGAACGCCATATAACGGTCGCGCCGCAGGAAGCGGGTGTAGAGCACTTTTGTTGCCAGATAAACCATAAGATATACCAGCAACATATTGGGAATGAGTATCCACAAAACGGTATAGCCTATCTCGCTTGGAGCAGTGAGATAGGCCATGCACATCGGTCCGGTTGCTATCAACAGACCGTATAAGATTATGAAGATATATTTCAGATTCTTTGAGTTCAATCCTTATTATTTCTTCTTTCCAACTATTTCGGCGAGCTCGGCGGAGGTGAAAGCCACGGTGACATTCTTTCCCGAAGTCTTGCCCACATAGTTATACTCAAAACCTTTGTTAAGAGAGGAAAGCACTTCGGCCTGTTGACGCATGGCCGGGTCTTTCATCATCTTGCGCATATTCTCTTTGAGCTCATCCTTGGCGTTGCCCATTTCGTCGATATCATAAAGATCTTCGTCAACTTCACATTTATACACCAATGAGCTGCCGCTGTCGTCGATTCCAACCACGTTCAACCCGCTGTCGATTTTATAGGGGAGACGGTTCTTTTCGCTCAGAACCTGATTATGGAGAAGGAGTTTATTGGTTTCCTCCTCGCTCATCGGGTTGTCTAAGATTTCCTTGAGCTCGGCATTGGTGAATTTCAATGAGAAGTCGTCCTTGCTTCCGCGATTTTTATAAGTGATATTGAGCGAAGCGTCGGCATCAACCATCATTTCAAGAAGTTTCTTCATATTTCCCTTATTGAGGGAGAGGCGCATCGACTGGCGAGCAGTCTCGGGATCCTGCTGAAGGTCTTTAACGTTGGCAAAATTCTTGTTAAGGGTGATCACAAACTTCACCTCGCGATTACTTTCATCATAGGTCATGCTTGTGAGTTTGCCGGCCATGCCCATGCTCATGGGGCAATGTTTCTGACCTGACTCAATCTGAGCCTTAAGCACTTTGTCGCTTCCTCCGCAAGCTGCCAACGACACACACATCACGAACAGCATCAGGAGATTCAGACATTTTTTCATAACGATCTGAGTTAAATTAGTAATTTTGACCCGCAATTTCCTAAAACATGAAGCGGGTGTTAGTGGATTTAAATTAATTTCCCTGCAAAATTACTACTTTCTTCTCTTACTTCTCCCCAAAATGCGACCAAATCCACCTATTTCACGATAAAAAAGGTTTTCATGAGCTTTTTATTGCTCTTATATTCATTAGGTTCATCCTATTTTCCACTCGTCGATGCGACGTTTATCGGTGGAATAGTTGATGCCGATCTTTATTATTTTGCGGCCGTCGATGGTCCAGGGGAGGGCGTAGTCTTTCTCCTCAATCTGCCTTAACGCTTCTTCGGCTGAACCGTTATATTTCAATTCCATGATATAGAGATATTCCTCTGTGCGAACCACTATATCAATGCGTCCGTCGGAGGTTTTCACTTCGGCATCCGCATTGAGACCGACAAGGGAGAAGAGTAGAAGGAATGCATTCTGCACATTCCGCTCTTCATCGAATTTCATGTCATAACCCATGCCGGCAAAAAGGGATTGGAGCCGTTTCATGAAGTCATCCACTCTCCCTTCCTCCAATTCATCAATCAAATCAAACACGAAGACTCTCGCCTCATCCCCTTTCAGATTGGCATAATAGGGGAGAAGGAACTCAAAAAAGCCCTCTTTCACCTCCATATTAGGAATACCCAGCTGGTAAAGTTTCCGACGGGCATCAAATTTCTTAATTGTAAGATAGCCCGTTTGATAAAAGAGCGATTCTGGCGAAATATTATTGATATCCAGCCCTTCCAAGGCCGTCTGGGTGCATTTTATATTAAGAAGTTTTGAAAGGTTGGCGTCTGTTCGCTTGAGCTGCTCTGCAAGAAGCGTGGGTGTGCCTGAAGATATCCAGTAATTGGCATAATCTTTTTTTCCGAATACTTGGAGTAAGGAGAAAGGGTTATAGATATCTGGAGAAGTGCGGGAAAAGTGATACCCGTCATAGTGCCGTTTAAGTTCCTTCAACTCCTCCTCCGGTGTGCGATCATACAATTCTGCCAATTGCTTGATTCCTTCAGGAAAGTTCTCCTTAAGCTCCTCTTCCGTGATTCCGCATATAGAGGAAAAATTAATATCAAATGTAATATCCTGAATGTTGTTCAATCCCGAAAAGACACTGAGCTTGCCAAAGCGACTCACTCCTGTGAGGAATACCAGCCGGATAAAGTCGGCCGAGCTCTTGAAATTTGAATATATGGAAGCTAATTTGTCGCGATACATCTCAAACTGCTCACGATTATGAATGTTCTTAACAAGAGGTTTGTCGTATTCATCCACAAGAATCACCACCTGTTTCCCGGTTTGTTCGGACATGGCTCGGATCAATTCAGAAAATCGCTCTGAATGGTTTTGATAAGACGGAGTTAATCCATATTTTGCCTCCTCTCTCCGTAACAAACTTTCCACAACTATATCCAAGTCACCCGGGTCTTTATATTGCTGATTATTCAGGTCGAGGTACAGCACGGGATAAGGCTCCCAATCCCAGTCGGTGGAATCTATATAGAGACCTTTAAAAAGCTCTCTCTTGCCCTCGAAGAAGCATTTGAGAGTGGATATAAACAAACTCTTGCCAAACCGTCGCGGACGGCCCAAGAAATAATATTGAGCACCATTGATTATGGTTTCGATATAAGAAGTCTTATCAACGTAAAGAAAATCTCCTTTGCGAAGCATCTCAAAAGATTGTTGCCCAATTGGGTATTTTATCCATCTCTTTTTCATCTCTATATTGTTTTTGCAAAGATAAGTTATTTATTTAAAAGTTACAATCTCTTATAAATCTTTAAGTGCCCTCTTTTTAATATTTCATAGATTAGGTTTACTTTTGCAACGAATGTGATGATAAATGGAACATTGGAGAATAAAAAAATGATTTTTTTTGCGTATGATTAAAGATATGTGTAACTTTGCAGTCTGAAAAGCCGGTTGTGATGTTTTCACAGTCGATAAACTATTTTTTCAGGATGCAGAAATCAAAAAAAGCGTTCCTCACTCTTGAGGACGGCACCGTTTTCGAAGGCCGTTCTTTCGGATTCGAAAAACCCTGTGCGGGCGAGGTGGTGTTCAACACCGCTATGACCGGTTACCCGGAAAGCCTTACCGACCCTTCTTACGAAGGTCAAATCCTTGTCACCACTTATCCTATCCTCGGCAATTACGGCGTCCCTTCGGCCGATCAAAAGACTGAAGCCAACGTTAGCGACTATTTCGAGTCTTCACGAATCCATTGCGAGGCCATTATCTGTCAGGACTATAGCTGGACCCCCTCTCATTGGCAGGCTACACGCTCTCTTTCCGACTGGCTCAAGGATGAGAAGATTCCCGGAATATATGGGATAGATACTCGGGCGCTCACCAAGCTTCTACGTGAAAAAGGCTCAATGTTGGGCAAAATCACTTTTGAGGATGGCGAGGATATCGAATTTCGCGACCCCAATAAAGAGAATCTGATTGACCGCGTCTCAACAAAAGAGGTGGTGGAATTCGGAGAAGGGGAGAAAAGGGTGGTGCTTGTGGATTGTGGCACTAAGTATAACATTATCCGCTGTCTCACCCGTCGCGGTGTGCGCGTAACTCTTGTGCCTTGGGATTATGATTTCACCACCATCCCCTACGACGGTCTTTTCATCAGCAATGGCCCGGGCTCTCCGGAATTTGCCGAGAAAACTGTGGAGAATATCCGCAAGGCATTTGAGATCGGAAAGCCAATATGCGGCATCTGCATGGGCAATCAGCTCCTCAGCAAAGCCGCAGGAGCCAAGGTCTATAAACTTAAATATGGTCATCGAAGCCATAATCAGCCTGTGCGCCTTGCCGGCACTGAACGCTGCTATATCACTTCCCAGAATCATGGGTTTGCTGTGGATAACGCCACCATCCCAGAAGATTGGGAACCCCACTTCATCAATATGAACGACGGCACCAACGAGGGAATACATCATAAATCGAAACCATTCTTCTCCGCTCAATTCCACCCCGAGGCATCCAGCGGGCCGAAGGATACAGAGTTCATTTTCGATGAATTCATAAATCTGTTATGATATTACGGCTCTGGAGCTAACGCAGCTCCCGGGCCTCTTTTTTATTGAAGCATAAGTTATGAAAGATATAAAGAAAGTTCTGTTTTTAGGCTCCGGAGCCCTCAAGATTGGTGAGGCCGGAGAATTTGATTATTCCGGCTCGCAGGCTCTCAAAGCCATGAAAGAGGAGAATATCGAGACTGTCCTCATCAACCCCAATATCGCTACAGTGCAGACCTCTGAAGGTTTTGCCGATAAGATTTATTTCCTCCCCGTCACTCCCTATTTCGTGGAAAAGGTGATCGAAAAGGAACGTCCTGATGGTATTTTCCTTGCCTTTGGCGGCCAGACAGCCCTCAACTGCGGCGTGAAGCTTTATGAGAACGGCATCCTCGAAAAATATGATGTCCGTGTACTCGGCACTCCCGTGCGCGCTATTATGGACACAGAAGACCGCGAGCTCTTCGTCAAAAAGCTTGATGAAATCGATGTAAAGACTATCAAGAGCGAGGCGGTAAGTTCGGTGGAGGATGCAATTGTGGCAGCCGACCGGTTGGGATATCCTGTGATTGTGCGTGCAGCATACGCTCTCGGAGGCCTCGGCTCAGGCTTCTGCGATAATCGCGAGGAATTGATTAAGCTCGTGGAGCAGGCGCTTTCTTTCTCTCCGCAGGTGTTGGTGGAGAAATCCTTGAAAGGCTGGAAAGAGGTGGAATATGAAGTGGTGCGCGACCGCTTCGACAATTGCATCACCGTCTGCAATATGGAGAACTTCGACCCTCTCGGAATCCATACTGGCGAGAGCATCGTGGTGGCGCCTTCACAGACCCTCTCCAATGAGGATTATCACATGCTCAGAAAATTGGCTATCAAAATTATACGTCATATCGGAATCGTCGGTGAGTGTAATGTGCAATATGCTTTCGACCCCAAATCGATGGATTATCGCGTAATCGAAGTTAATGCCCGACTATCTCGCTCATCGGCCCTCGCTTCCAAGGCCACCGGGTATCCTTTGGCTTTTGTGGCTGCCAAACTCGGTCTCGGTTACGGTCTCTTCGATCTAAAAAATAATGTGACTAAGTCCACTTCCGCCTTCTTCGAGCCGGCCCTCGACTATATAGTTTGTAAGATTCCACGCTGGGATTTGGGTAAATTCCGCGGTGTGCGCCGTGAAATCGGTTCGTCGATGAAGTCGGTGGGTGAGGTGATGTCGATCGGACGCACTTTCGAGGAGGTGATACAGAAGGGTCTCCGCATGATTGGCCAGGGGATGCATGGTTTTGTGGAGAATAAGCTTCCAGAAATTTCCGATATAGATAAGGCCCTCAAAGAACCGACCGATAAACGCATCTTCGTGATTGAGCAGGCTTTCCGGAAAGGCTACACCGTGGATCGTATCCATGAGCTTACAAAGATTGACAAATGGTTTCTCCAGAAGCTACAATTAATTCATGACACTTCGCGCGAGCTCGAAACTTACAACGACCTCGAAGAGGTTTCTGATGAGTTGATGCTCCTTGCCAAGCAGCAGGGTTTCAGTGATTTTCAGATCGGACGCGCTCTTTATGGCGACCGCATGAAAGAGGAAACTGAGACATTGACTGATAAGATACGCTCCAATCGCCTCTCTCGCGGAATCCGCCCCGTGGTGAAGCAGATAGATACCCTGGCGGCTGAATATCCGGCGCAGACCAATTATCTTTATCTCACCTACAATGGCACTCAGAACGACGTGAACTATTTGGGAGATCATCGTTCGGTGGTGGTGCTCGGCTCGGGTGCCTACCGCATCGGCTCTTCTGTGGAATTTGACTGGTGTGGCGTCAACGCGCTGATGACTGTGGCGGAGCAGGGCTATCGTCCGGTGATGATTAACTATAACCCTGAAACTGTTTCCACAGACTATGATATGTGTGACCGCCTCTATTTCGACGAGCTCACCTTTGAGCGCGTGATGGATATCCTTGAATTGGAATTGCCACACGGCGTGATCCTTTCCACAGGCGGTCAGATTCCCAACAACCTCGCAGTGCGTCTCGATGCCAATGGAGTCAACATTCTCGGCACTCAGGCTGTGGATATTGATAGTGCGGAAGACCGAAATAAATTCTCCTCTCTATGCGATTCGCTGGGCATTGACCAGCCTCGCTGGCGTGAGTTGACATCAATGGAGGATATTGATGAGTTTGTGGCCGAGGTCGGTTTCCCGGTGCTTGTGCGTCCCTCATACGTTCTTTCGGGAGCCGCCATGAATGTCTGCTCCAATGAAGATGAGTTGACACGCTTCCTGCAGCTTGCCGCCAATGTGTCGAAGAAACATCCGGTGGTCGTGACTGAATTCATCCAGCAGGCCAAAGAGATTGAGATGGATGCTGTGGCACAGGACGGTGAGATAAAACTCTACGCCATTTCAGAACATATAGAATTTGCGGGCGTTCATTCCGGCGATGCCACAATCCAGTTTCCTCCCCAGAAGCTTTATATCGAGACGATACGGAGGATAAAGAAAGTAGCAAGTAAGATTGCCAAGGCTCTCCACATTTCGGGTCCATTCAATATCCAGTTCCTCGCCAAAGATAACGATGTGAAGGTGATTGAGTGTAATCTTCGTGCCTCTCGTTCATTCCCCTTTGTTTCCAAGGTTTCGAAGCAGAATTTCATCAATGCGGCCACTCGTGTGATGCTCGGGCTGCCGGTTGAAAAGCCTTCCAAGTCAGCTTTCGAGCTTGACTATGTAGGCATAAAGGCTTCTCAGTTCTCCTTCTCTCGTCTGCAGGGAGCCGACCCGGTTTTGGGTGTTGACATGGCTTCCACCGGAGAGGTGGGTTGTATCGGCGACGACACCGCCGAAGCTATCCTGAAATCGATGCTTTCCGTGGGTTATAAGATTCCGCGAAAGGGTATCCTTATTTCTTCGGGTAATGCTCATCAGAAGGTTGCCTTGCTTGAGGCAGCTCGCCGTCTCCACAAGAAAGGCTATACACTTTATGCCACCGAAGGCACGCAGCGCTTCTTAGCCGAGAATGCCATCCCGGCAATAGTGGTGTATTGGCCAAGCGATAATCGACGTCCACAGGCGCTTGAATTGCTCCATAACAAGGAGATTGATATGGTGGTTAATATCCCGAAGAACCTTACTGCTACTGAAATCAGCAACGGTTATAAGATTCGTCGTGCGGCAGTTGACCTCAATATCCCCTTGTTAACCAATTCCCGGCTTGCCTCGGCCTTCATCAAAGCCTTCTGCGAGCTTTCTCTTGATGATATTAAAATCAAAAGCTGGGATGAGTATAAGTAGGGTATAGGTAATAGTGAATAGTTAATAGTGCATAAGTAATACCTGTTTTAGGAATACCGATAAATAAAATAAGGTTATAAGGTGAGAGTTTTGATTTTCTCTTCTTCCTTATAACCTTATTATTTTAGCCCCTGATGCTTTAGCTCCCTTTACACATCCTTTCTAAGTTGATCTATTTCCTTAGACTGCAAACCGGTATATAGGGAAATCTCTTCATTAGACAATCCCCGGGAAATCATGGTTCGGGCCACGGCAGAGATCCCTTCCTCGCGGCCTTCCTCACGACCTTTTACGAAGCCTTCCTCATGTCCTTCGGCGTATCCTTCGTCATGGGCCGTGTCGAGCACATCATTCTGAACCATAATATTATCTATATGCTCTTCGTAGGCTCTTCGTTCCTTCGGTGTCATCGACAACACCCGTAGTTTTTCTTTCACTTCCTGCAAGCCCGGAGTACGGGTGTCTTCCTTAATTTTTCCGGTTTTTAAGTATTCCATCCATTCATCGAGAGGGGTGGTAGGAATCTTGTCATAAACATTCACTCTTACCAGATAGTATTCAGGAAATACTTCTTTGGGCAGATGAGTGACGATTACTCCATTTTCTTTGACATTCACATGCAGCGGAGTGCCGGTATGAAGACCTGTAAATTGAGTTATTCCGTGATATACATAGTCGTCTCCATGGCCATAATCGCAATAAAGAAGGCTGATGGAATATACTTTCTTTACTTGATCGTATTTTTCCCCGATGGTTATATGTTCAGTTATGGCCTTGCATGTGCCATAGAGGATTCGTTGCAGATAATAAAGCTGCCTAGTGAGCTGAACCTCAACTAAAATGAGATGGCCCTTGCTGTTCTTGGCTTTGATATCCACGCGATTGAATTTGTCAGTGCTATTGTCCTGATTCGATTCGCTTTCCAGAATCTCCTCTATCTTGACATCTTCTTTCAAAAGCACAGAGATGAAGCCTTCTAAAATCCCGAAATTCGCTTTGTCGCGGAGGATATGCTTCATGGCCCAATCGAATCGTATGTATGTGTTGTTGTCTGCCATAGTCACCTCTATTTTATTACATTTCTTTCTTTTGCAAATATAGTAAAAATTTTTAATCTCTGCCATAATCTTTTTCTGAACATAGGTCAAATTTGCCAGCTAAGAAATTATGGAGTTTTCTGTTATCTCATTCCTTTTCTGTCTCGGTTAATGAGGTTATAAATTATATGCTGTAAACTTTTAGTAGTAATATTATCATGATTTCGTTTCATAATGAATTCTAATGTAATTTTGAATTATTATGCAAATATACTTCACTATTTTCAACATTACAATTTTTCAGCAGGAATGAGCAAAAAATCTTCAGTAAAAGAGAATCTTTAGATTAATTAAGTAACCCCGGTCGTATTTTTCCTCACAAATAAAGTATCTCCTCTATATTGCTAACTCAAATATTTTGTTAGCAACATAAAGGAGATTAATTCTTTAAGTGTATCAATTAATCCGATCAATTCATAACAGCAACCGCCGTTCCTGTTCCACAGTAATAGGGGAGGAATGGCCCGATAAAAGCACGGTGTCGGGAGGAAGAGTCAATATTTTATTAATTATTGAGTTCTCCAACTCCCGTCGGTTTCCTCCGGGGAAATTTGTCAGCCCGGGTCCATGTTGATAGAGGGTATCCCCTACAAAAGCCACGTTTTCTTCTGGAGAATAATAAGTAACCGACCCCGGTGTATGCCCGGGCCTATGAATCACTTTCAGATAAAATCCCGAATGTGCTTTAAGGCGAATTATCTCACCATCATATATCTCCTCATAATGGCTTTCTGTGATGGGATGTCCGGAATTGCCACTCAAGTTGAGATATGGGTCCTGAAGATATCCGGCATCGGAGGGATAGATATAAATTGGAGCCTTAATTATCTGAGGATATTATTGCGTTTAAGACTCTCATCATGGTCTCGATGTCGGAGGAGGAAGCAATCTGCTCCAGAGCTGCATGACGCTCTTGGGCTATCTTCATTATCTGAGGCTCGATATCGCGCCCTTTCTTTGTGAGCCATACACGGATACATTTATAGCTCACCGGCTCCGTACTTACCAATCCTTTTTTCGAGAGAGAAGAAACAGATCTGCATATAGCTGATTTATCTTTCCCCACCATATCGACAATCTCACATTGCTGCAGACCGTCGCGTGAGTAAAGCGCCCGTAGAATCATATATTCTGCCGCGGTTATGGGTAGCTTCGATTCTTTTAGGCTGGCTTCCAGTTGTGAAGAGAGGCGCTGAAAAGCCGACCCAAGTATACATCCCACGTATGGCATATTATATATCTTCTCTTTTTCCATTTCTTAATCTCTTGTTTCGATATTAAAACACATCAAACTACAAAATGGTTGAGATGTCAACCAAAAATTAATTTGGTTTGTTTAGCTTCCTCTCATAAAAGAGCGAAGAAACGAATGAAAAAGGTAATATAATATTTTTGAAAATAAGAAAATATTCTTATCTTTGCACTATATAACATTCCTCATACTAAGAATTGGTTAAGGAAGAACATAATATAATATTGAACTTGCGCAATTTCAATTGTTTTGACTATTTGACTTAGGTGGATTTGTTCAATGTTTTCTATAAATATTAACCCAATTAATTTAAAATTTCAATTATGAAAAAATTTGTATTTGCTGCAGCCGGCCTTATGGCACTGGTTATGTCATCCTGTGGTATTATTGACACTCGTCATGTAACAGCTACCGACATCCCTGTAAGCAACGTAATCGCAACTGCATCTATAGCAGATCTTGATGTGTCAAACCGTGTGGAATATACCTATAACACCACCGAGAGTGAAAGAAGAGGGGGAACTGAAAACTGTAAACGTGCTGCAATCGCTGCTCTCCTCAAAGCTAATGGAAACGCAGATGTTCTTGTTGCTCCGGAATTCAAATACAGCAGCGACAATAAAGTTATAGAAGTTTCCGGTCGTCCTGCAAAATACAAGAATTTTAGATCAGCTCAGTAAGTAGATGAGATCTGCTGCTCTTTTTTTCTTTTTGCTCCTATCTTTTTGTAAGCCCGTATCCTTTTGGCCACAGAAAAGTGGAGAAGAATATACTAATGTGGCTGAAGTTAGAAACAACGTTACGGCCGTTACTGCTGCTGAGGTTAACATCTCTAAAGAGAGGGCTTACCTTTCTACCACATGGATAATAAAACTGTTTTCTCCGCGTGACTTGGAGGCAAAGAAAAAAGAGATGATTGCTGATTTATGCAAGAAAGAAAAGGCGGATATCATCATAGATCCTCAGTTTACGATAAAGAAAAAGATCCTTGGAGGTTCTACTCTTACTTTGAGCGGTTATCTGGCGAGATATGTGAATTTTAGAAATCTAACTCCTATAGAGGTTGATTCGTTGATTATCCACAATAAATATCGCGACGGCTCAGTGGTTTTCTTTAACCAGGGTTTTCTTCCTCCCTTGGAGTAAGGGGTGATGGTGACAGTCTTTTAAATTTCTTTAAGACAAAGTATATAATGAAAAAGAGTCGGGTGTATTTCACCTGACTCTTTCTCGTAAGTAATATGGATTCAGTTAAGATAAAATATATCTTTACCTCTGCATATTATCAATAAGTAAGTGTTGAAAATTAATAGATATTAAAAATTATGGAAATCTTGAACAATAAAACTCGTTCTTCTTGGTGTCTTTGACTCGTCATTGTTTCATTTTGTATGGAAACTCGTCGATTTTCAATTCTCCTTTATCATCAGTCGTATAGCCCGCTATACTCCTTCTTCAAAAGAAGAAATCCCCTCAAG
>CAZXGU010000028.1:0-23284 GCA_964640375.1 uncultured Sangeribacter sp.
ATAATTTTTTGTATTATAATATTTTATGGTTATATACTTTTGATGGAGGTTTAAGCTTACAGCCATTTCCCCCATTATCTATTGCAAATATACGGAAATATTTCTTTAATTCAAATTATAAATTATAAATTCCGTAATAAAAATGGAAAAACTGTGAGTGAATATAAAACTCCGGAGGCTCCTGAAAAATTAAGAGAGGATGCCTAAATTTCAATTTCACCCTTCCCTTGTCTAATTAATACCGGCTCGTTTCCCGTGCAATCTATAATTGTGGAATAATCTGTTGAGCCATCTTCCCCTTCAATGAAGAAATCCACCTTATCGTTATAGGCTTCCGATATAAGACTCGGACTTATTGCATAATCATCTTCATCATATTCTATGGACGTGGTCAGAATAGGATGACCAAGTCGGCGTGCAATTTCAAGATCTATATTGTTGTCCGGGATTCTGATTCCAACCACTTTCCTTCCCTTAAATGCTTTCGGCAGCGAAGATGAGGCGCGGAAGAGGAAAGTGAAAGGCCCGGGCGTATAATCCCTCAATAGCTTAAACCCGAAGTTTTCAATCCGGCAATATTCTGCAGCCATGGATATATCGGAGCAAATAATAGAAAGATTAGACTTTTCCGGATTGATTCGCTTTAACGAGCATATTCTATCAATGGCCTTCACATTTAGGGCATCGCATCCGATTGCATATAATGTGTCAGTGGGAAAAATCATTGTCTGACCCATTTCAAGATCTCTTGAAATTTCATTGAGCTGACGTTCGGAAGGAGAGTTATTCCATATTTTTATTGTTTTCACTTTGGCGAAAGATTTGGTTAGACTTCCAAAATTAGCTAAATTTGCGGAATAAAAAATAAAAAATAGCATCTTTTTAATGAGAATAGCAATTTTAGCGGCAATGGATAAGGAATTAAACCTTCTTTTGTCGATTATGCCGGATTATAAGGAGATAGATATTGACGGCAGAAAGTATTATATGGGGAAAATTTCCGGAAAGGAGATTATAGCCGGAAAATGTGGCATCGGGAAAGTGAACGCAGCGATAAATACCTATCGTTTGATTCAGGCCGTCAATCCGGATTTGGTTGTTAACTCTGGCGTTGCCGGAGGAGCTTCAAAAGATATAAAAATAGGGGATGTATTGATTGCCGATAAGGTGGCCTATCACGACGTGTGGTGTGGACCCGGCACAGAATATGGAGCTGCCGACGGCTTCCCTCAATTCTTTATTCCTGCTTCTTCAATTGTTGAAAAATGTAAAAGCACAATTCCGGATGCTATCTTCGGCTTGATATGTAGCGGAGATAAGTTTATTTCTACAGGAGATGAAGTTAGGGAGATACGCCATGCTTTTCCCAATGTCAAGGCTGTTGACATGGAGTCGGCTGCAATCGCGCAAACATGTGAGATCTGTCAGGTTCCTTTCTTGATTATTCGCGTCATGAGCGATACTCCCGGCGAGGGAGACAATATAAGTCAGTATAAAGACTTCTGGGGAGTGGCGCCTCAACGGACCTTCTCCTGTGTGGAAAAAGTAATTGAAGATCTGCTATAACCGTTAGAGCCCTATAAAAAACATATTTGATTAAGCTATCAACTATGCACTTTACACTTCGACGTCAACAGATTAAAAATTTGATGTTGCCCCTCGCTATGATTGGAGGGGCAGCATTTTATAAATGGATGGGATACCTTACTTTTCTTTCTCCATATCTCATCTTCATGATGCTTTTCATCACTTATTGCAAGCTCAATTTTAAGGATTTTAAACCCACTCATTTTCATTTGATTCTCCTTGGAGCTCAAATGTTCTTGTCGATATGTGTCTATTTTGCTATCTTACCCTTCAGCCATAAAGTGGCTGAAGGAGTGTTCATCTGTGTCTTTATCCCCACAGCCACAGCAGCCCCTGTCATCACATCAATGTTGGGGGGTAGCATATCCTTTGTGGCCACCTACTCTTTGTTGTGCAATGCTTTGGTTGCTGTGGCAGGTCCATTTGTATTGGCAGAGATAGGGGATGCACCCAATATCACTTTTCTCCATTCGGCCGCGCTGATTGGCTCTAAAGTTTTCCCCTTGCTCATTCTTCCCTTGGCCGCTGCATTAGGATTACGTTATCTTTGCCCAAAGCTTCACGGCGCTATTAACAATCACCAGCAGGTATCCTTTTATCTTTGGGCGATTTCTCTTTTTATTATAGTTGGAAGTTGTGTAAGTTTCACTATTAACCATTGGGAAGCGTCAGAACCTCTAAATATTATTTTCTTAGCTTTAGGTGCATTAATTGTCTGCCTTCTTCAATTTTATATTGGCAGAAAAATAGGGCGGCGTAATGGTGACGCTGTCTCTGGAGGTCAGAGTCTTGGTCAAAAGAACACGGTTTTAGCTGTGTGGATGGCAATGGCTTATATGAATCCAATTGCCTCTATTGCTCCAGCCGCATACATAGCTTGGCAGAATATTGTAAATTCTGCCCAACTTGTCAGACACTCAAAGAAAAATTTATGAGTCGGGGTTTTCGCAACCGATTCCCTTTTTCTTCTTTGGTTTCTCACATTTTTCCGAGAGGGCACATCCGCAACAGCCGCCTCCTTTTCCATTCTCTTTCTTAAATAGGAGTTTATAGCCAGTCCAGCCAACCGCTCCGGATAGAATTAAAAAAACTATTATATATTGAAAGGTCATATTCTGATAAAAAATTACTTTTCTGTTTTTTTGGTTTTCCCTTTTCCTTTTTTCTCCTCCTGTTGAGGGGCGGCCTGAATAAATTGATTTGAATTGTCTTTCAGCACATTTATAGTTATTTCTGAAATCAATTGTTTTAACTGATTTATAAATTCCTGAGCGCTATAATTGCCACTCTCAATTTGGCGAAGTCTCCCTTCCCAGATTCCAGTAAGTTTTGCGCTCTTGAGAAGTTCCTCTTTAATCATTGAAATAAGATCAATTCCGGCTTGAGTGGCTCGGAGAGATTTGCGTTCTTTCCTGATATATCCACGCTTATAAAGAATCTCAATTATAGCCGCTCTTGTTGAAGGGCGCCCTATGCCGTTTGCCTTCAATGATTCGCGCAAATCTTCATCCTCCACCATCGAGCCGGCTGTCTCCATGGCTTTCAGAAGGGTTCCCTCCGTATAATATTTGGGAGGCTGTGTGGTTTTCTTTACCAATTTAGGTTTATGCGGACCAGATTCCCCTTTAACAAACTGTGGCATTGAAGCATTCTCTTCATCATCTCCTTTCGGGAGATCCTCTTCCGTTTCCTGCCGATTTTTTTTAGCATAAACCGCTTTCCATCCGGCATCCAGAATTACTTTTCCAGTAGCCTTAAAATCAACCTTGCCTGCCTTTCCTTTGACAGTGGTCTGCTCAAAGGAGCAGTCCGGGTAGAAAACGGAAATAAATCTCAAGGCAATGGTATGGAATACATTTTTTTCATCCTTCGACAACCCTTGAGGAATAGGCTGACCTGTGGGAATGATTGCATGGTGATCGGTTACTTTAGAGTTGTCAAACACCTTTTTGCTTTTTCGCAATCTTTCTCCTCTCAATGGTTGTAAAAGCGGAGAGTAGGGGGTAAGACTATTTAAAATTGTCTTACATTTGGGATACACATCATCAGTGAGATAAGTGGTATCCACACGTGGGTAAGTGGTAAGTTTCTTTTCATAGAGAGATTGAATCGTGCGCAGAGTCTGTTCCGCCCCCATTCCATATTTTCGGTTACATTCCACCTGAAGCGACGTCAAATCAAACAAGCGAGGAGGAGCCTCTTTCCCCTTTTTCTTGCTTACATCATTAATAACCAAAGGATGAGTAGCAACTTCCTCCAATGTTTCCTTTCCCTCCTCCTCTGAATTGAATCCTTTTAGGGAAGAGGAGAAAAGAGTGTCTCGATATACAGTTTTTAATTCCCAGAAATCCTTAGGAACAAAATTATCTATCTCTTGTTGACGCTGCACCACTAAAGCCAGAGTCGGTGTCTGCACTCGCCCAACAGAGAGGATTTGACGGTCGCGGGAATATTTCAAAGTGTATAGACGGGTTGCATTAATACCAAGAATCCAGTCGCCAATAGCTCGGCATAGTCCGGCAGTGTAAAGTGATTCCAAATCTTTATGTTCGCGCAGATGCTTGAACCCTTCTTTGATAGATTCATCTGTCAAGGATGAAATCCAGAGACGTTTAACTGGTTTTTTACATTCCGCTTTCTGCATCACCCATCTCTGGATCACCTCTCCCTCTTGGCCAGCATCACCACAATTGATAACCTCGTCGGCTTGACCTATAAGGGTGCGGATAGTATCAAACTGTTTTTTGATACTATCCTGATCAATTAGTTTTATGCCGAATTTGGGAGGAATCATAGGAAGAGAGGAGAGCGACCACCTTTTCCATAGCTCCGTATAGTCGGCGGGCTCCTTAAGAGTGCAGAGATGACCGAATGTCCAGGTTACACAGTAACCATTCCCTTCATAATAACCTCCGCATGATTTGTTGGCCCCCACAATGCGGGCTATATCCCGACCAACACTCGGTTTCTCGGTTATGCAAAGTATCATGGGCTTTTATCGGGAAAGTTTTTTTGCTTCGTTCCATAATGCATCCATCTCTCCAAGAGTCATATCCTTGAGGGCCTTCCCTTGTTCCTTTGCCTTGGATTCTATATAATTAAATCGAGAAATAAATTTCCGGTTGGTTCTTTCCAAGGCATTTTCCGGATTCACTCCATAAAGGCGAGCTGCATTAATCACTGCAAAAAGAAGGTCGCCGAATTCCGAATCAACTTTCTCAGAATTTCCAGCTTTTATCTCCTCCTCCACTTCATTTATCTCCTCCTTAACCTTTTCCCAAACCTGTGCCGGCTCTTCCCAATCAAATCCAACGTTTCTTGCCTTTTCTTGTATTCGATTTGCCTTTATTAATGCCGGCAAAGCAGAAGGAACTCCCGATAAAACGGTTTTATTTCCTCCCTTCTCTTTTAATTTTATCTGTTCCCAGTTTTGAATCACATCCTCTGCGTTATCTGCCTTTACATTTCCATATATGTGAGGATGACGGAATATGAGCTTATCCTTTAGCTTGGTGCAGACGTCGGCTATATCAAATTCGCCCTTCTCCTCAGCAATCTTGGAGTAAAAGGCCACATGAAGTAATACATCGCCCAACTCCTTGCATATATTGGCGGTGTCATTGTCCATTAGAGCATCTACAAGCTCATATACCTCTTCAACTGTATTCGGTCGTAATGATTCGTTGGTCTGTTTGGCATCCCAGGGACATTTCACTCTCAGGGTGTCGAGCACTTCGAGAAAATCCCCGAAGGCTTTCATCTTCTCTTCTTTAGTATGCATTGTTGTTTCAATTATTGTAATGAGGAGCCGTTAGCGGCTTAGCCCTCATATTAAACCCTACGGATTTTCTGATTGAACACTGCAAAGATAATAATTTTTTAACATTTTGTCTATATTTCTCAATAAATTTGTATCTTTGTGGTTTGAAAAGCAACTTATATTATTTATACCCTTGTGCCCACCGGTAGTGCGCAAGATTATTTGATAGGTTAAATAATTGTAAAATAGATTGTTGGATTTGTAATTCACGTATAAATCAAATGAGGAAAATTCTGGATCCTGAAAAAGTGTCACATCTGAAAAGATTCCTGAAGGAGAGCAAGCGAATTGTTCTTACTTGTCATGTGCATCCCGACGGTGATGCTATTGGAAGCACCTTGGGATTATGGCACCTTTTAAGGAAGTTGGGAAAGGATGCAGCTGTTGTTGTGCCAGATCGCTTGCCCAAGTCTTTACGATTTTTACCGGGAGCAGGGGAGATTGCTGTCTATACGAGGCATGACCCGTATTGCACCCGACTTGTTGATGAAGCCGACCTCATTATTTGTTGCGATTTCAACACCGCTTCTCGACAAGACCATCTTGCTCCACTTATTCAAAATGCAAAGGCTGCTAAAGTGCTTATCGACCATCACGAAAATCCTGATATGCCCTGCGACATTATATTCTCCTTCCCTAAAATGTCGTCCACTTGCGAGCTTGTATTCCGAGTAATTGCAGCTTTGGGATTATACGGGGAGCTGGATAAAGATAGCGCCACTTGTATTTTGTGTGGAATGATCACCGACACTCAGAATTTTACTGTGAACTGTGCAGATCCTGAAATATACGAAGTATTAATAAAACTCCTTGAAAAGGGTGCCGACAAATTGAAGATTATCGAAGAGTGTGTGAAAGCGTGTAGCTATGATAGCCTCAAATTGAAGTCGTTTGCCCTTTCAGAGAGAATGACCGTCTATCCCTCCCACAGAGCAATCATAACTTACTTATCTAAAGAGGATCTCGACAGATTTCATTATGAAAAGGGAGATACGGAAGGACTTGTGAATATGCCTTTGAATATCAGAGGAATAGTTTATAGCATTTTCGTTCGTGAAGATGCTGATCAAATTAAGATTTCTGCAAGAAGCCGCTACGATTTCCCGGTTTCAAAAATTTGTGAGAATCTTTTTGGCGGCGGAGGTCATATTCAAGCAGCCGGAGGAGAATTTCAAGGCTCGCTTGATGAATGTCTGAAAATTTTGGTAGATGCTTTGCCAGATTACGATAAATATATCCCTTCGCGCATTGAAAGAATTGATTGGAAAAACGATTGAATTAAAGATGAAAAAAGAAATATTATATTTTATTGCCGGTCTGGCTGCTTTCTCTTTCCTCTTTTCTTGTGAGAAGACAAAGAGCTATTCCGAGCTTTTGAAAGAGGAGGAACAAGCTGTAAACTGGTTTTTGGCAAACCAACAGATTGTTCCATATATTCCAGCCGACAGCGTTTTTAAAACCGGTCCAGATGCACCCTTCTATAAAATGAATAATGATGGCACAGTCTATATGCAGGTCATCAATCCGGGGAGCAAAACTAATCGTCCTAAAAAAGGGGAGACCGTCTATTACCGTTACAAAAAAAGAAACATTAAAGACCTTTATAATGGAATTGATGCTCCTTGGAGCGGCAATGCTGATAATCTGACTTTTAACAGCACAAGCCTTATTTTCGGAAATCAGGCTATCACCTCAACAACTATTCTTGGAGAGGGGATTCAGATTCCATTATATTATCTTGGATATGATTCGGAGGTTAACCTTGTGATTCAGTCGCCTATGGGACGAACCGATGAGCAGACAATTTGTCTCCCTTACGAATACAACATAAAATATTTCAAGGCAGAGTATTAATCCAGTCGGTTCACCCGACTTTATGGGATAAAAGAATATAAAAATCAGAATATGTCACTAATCAAATCTATATCTGGAATCCGCGGAACAATCGGAGGTAAGCCCGGCGAGGGATTAAGCGGCATCGACGTGGCGAAGTTTACTTCTGCATTCGCAGCTTTCATAAGAAAAAACTATAAAGGAACGAGCAATTCAATTGTAGTGGGACGCGACGGACGTGTCTCGGGCGAAATGGTTGCTAAACTCGTTTGCGGCACTCTCATGTCAATGGGTTTCGATGTCGTGAATATAGGAATGGCATCCACTCCAACCACAGAATTAGCTGTCACCGGCGAGAAAGCATGTGGTGGTATTATAATCACGGCAAGTCATAATCCCGTGCAATGGAATGCTTTGAAACTCCTTAACCATAACGGAGAGTTTCTAAATGATGAAGAGGGGAAGGAAGTGATTCGCTTAGCTACCGCCGACGACTACTCTTTTGCAGATGTGTGGAATCTTGGAAAAGAATATCATAATGATACGTGGGCCAATCGCCACATTGAGATGGTAAAAGCCCTTAAGCTCGTTGATGCCCAGGCTATTGAAGCCGCCGATTTTACGGTTGCCGTTGATGGTATCAATTCTGTGGGTGGTAGTGTGATTCCTGCTCTTTTAAAAGGTTTAGGGGTTAAAAATATCATCGAGCTTAACTGTGAGGCAACAGGAAAGTTTGCTCATACTCCCGAACCAATTCCGGCTAATCTTACTCAGATCTCTGAAGTTATGAAAACTTCTAAAGCTGATGTTGGATTTGTGGTTGACCCCGATGTTGACCGCCTTGCAATAGTAATGGAAAATGGCGAGATGTTTGTTGAAGAAAATACCTTAATCGCTATTGCCGACTATGTGCTTGAGCATACGCCTGGCTCAACTGTTTCAAATCTTTCCAGCTCACGAGGTCTCCGCGAGGTGACCCGGAATAAGGGCTGCGAATATAATGCCGCAGCCGTGGGTGAGGTTAATGTCGTGACCAAAATGAAACAGACCAATGCTGTCATTGGTGGTGAAGGAAACGGTGGAATAATTTACCCTGAAATTCATTATGGCCGTGATGCTCTTGTTGGTGTGGCTCTTTTCCTCACTCTTATGGCTAAACGTAAAATGAAGGTGAGTGAAATAAAAGCGGCCCTTCCAAAATATGAAATTGCAAAAAATAAGATTGAGCTTACACCCGAAATTGATGTGGATGCAATCCTTCAGGCTGTGAAGGAAAAATTCTCTGAAGAAGAAATTAACGACATCGATGGAGTGAAAATCGATTTTAAAGACAGTTGGGTTCATCTGCGTAAATCAAACACCGAACCTATTATACGTATTTATAGCGAAGCGGCAACAATGGCGGAAGCCGATGCCCTGGCTCAGCAGATAAAAGATGTGATTAAATCGCTCTCATAATCATTATTTTTTCAACCAGAACACTCGCAAAGAACATAATACTTGGATATTTGCAACAATGTTAAAACGTTTTTTATTAAATTCGCTTTCCTCTTTCGTTGGCACCTGGATTGCAATTATGCTCTTCGGCATTGTTGTGGTGCTTGTAATTATAGGGCTTGGTGCACGCTTCGGTGCGTCCACTTCAATGGGTAATATAGAGAGGCATAGTATTCTGACTCTTGACCTTTCGGGTGTGATTGAGGAGCGAGAAGAGGCCATAATCCCAGATTATAACATGCTTTTGAGCGGAGGTATTGATCGCCCCCAAACTCTTGAAGTGATAACTAAGGCTCTCAGGGAGGCTGCTGAAAATAAAAACATCGATGCCCTCTATATTAAGTGTGGACATGTCGGGGCAGCTCCTGCCACGTTGAATGCCATTCGCAATGAAGTTGTAAATTTCAAGAAGAGTGGAAAGAAGGTATATGCCTATGGTGATAATCTTCTTACCGGTGCATATTATGTTGCTTCTGCCGCCGACAGCATTTTCATAAACCCTTATGGAAGCGTGGAAATGACAGGATTGTCGAGCACTTCGCTTTATATGAAGAGTCTATTCGATAAGATAGGAATATCTTGGCAGGTTGTAAAAGTTGGCACTTTTAAATCTGCCGTTGAACCCTATATTATGGACAGCATGAGCGAACCGGCTCGTGCCCAGCTCGACACCCTCTTTGGTAATATGTGGTCGTATATGCGCGCTGAAATTTGCAAGGACCGAAAAAAACTTTCTCCAGCAAAAATCGACTCCTTGATAAATATCGTTAGTATCACATTTGCGCCGGTTGAGGATGCCGTTAATTCCGGACTTGTTGACAAAGCTGTTTATGAACGAACCATGGATAGTCGGTTGGCTACTCTTATAAAAACCGATAAAAAAGACCTTAACTTTGTGTCTCCATCCGATTTAGTTGCTTCGGATGCTATAGTTAACGGATTGGGCGGTAAGAATCAAATCGCGGTTCTGTATGCTTCGGGTGAAATTGTTGACGGCTCTCCCACAGGGATAAATTACGAAAAAATTGTTCCGATCATCACCGACTTAGCCGATGATGATAATATAAAAGGACTTGTTGTTAGAGTAAATTCTCCAGGGGGATCTGCTTTTGGAAGCGATCAGATAGGGGAGGCTCTCGATTATTTTAAATCCAAAGGAAAGCCTTTGGCTGTCTCCATGGGCGATTATGCTGCTTCCGGAGGTTATTGGATCTCTTGTGGTGCTGATGTGATATATGCTGATCCGCTGACAATTACGGGTTCAATCGGCATCTTCGGTCTTATTCCAAATGGTGAAGTGCTTCTCGATAAAATTGGGATTAATCCCCAGTTTGCCGGCACTAACCCTTCAGCCAATTTCCCAACACTCTACAAACCAATGGATGAACAACAGCTCGCTGTGGTTCAGAAAAATGTTGAAAGAGGATATGACCGCTTCATAAATCGTGTGGCTAAAGGTAGAAAATTATCGGTGGCTAAGGTCAGAGAGATTGCAGAAGGACGTGTTTGGGATGCCATGAAGGCAAAGAAAATAGGTTTGATTGATAATCTCGGCTCGCTTGAAGATGCGGTTGAATGGACTGCTAAAAAGGCTGGGGTTTCAGGAAAATATAACCTTTCTGTCTTTCCTGAAATTAAGCCCTCTTTTTGGGACATGATTGTTGACGGAGGAACATTCGAAAAAGTGGCAGCTAATTTCACATCTCAAAGTTTCTCTGAATTTACTATGGAGTATATTCGTAACTACATTAATCGAGAAAGAATTCAAGCAAGAATGCCCGATTTCAAAGTCGGTTTCTAAATTGAGCATTTTTTATATTGCAAGGAGTTTTTGATTGAATGGCAATGATGAGATAAAAAGAAAACATTGATGAGAGAGGATACGGCACGCAAAATGATGACTTATCTTCTGAAGCCTTTGTCTTGGCTTTATGGAGGGATTACCGGTCTGCGCAACTGGATGTTTGATCATGATATTCTGCCTCCGGAGGAGTTTGATGTTCCTGTGGTAAGTGTGGGAAATATCACAGTTGGTGGAACGGGGAAAACTCCTCATGTGGAATATATTCTCAGCATGTTATCCATGGAGTATAATGTGGCTGTTTTGAGCAGGGGCTACAAAAGGAAAACAAAGGGTTTCATTCTTGCCAATGCCCATAGCACGCCCGACAGTATTGGTGATGAACCCTTGCAAATTTATAGAAAATATGGATTGAACGTTAAAGTTGCAGTCTGCGAAAGTCGCAGAAAAGGCATTAAAGAACTTCTGCGTCAATTTCCCGATCTTCAGCTTATCCTTCTCGACGATGGTTTCCAACATCGATATGTAAAGCCGAAAGTGTCTATTCTTCTTATGGACTTCGCTCGTCCTGTCTATGATGATCATCTTCTTCCACTCGGTCGCCTCAGGGAATCGCCTCATCAGGTCGGTCGGTCTGACATGGTGATTGTTACAAAGTGTCCTGAGGAGCTTCCTCCCCTGGAATATCGACTTGTAACGAAGAAACTCGACTTAATGCCATTCCAACAGCTTTATTTTTCTCGTTTTTCTTACGGCATTCTTACTCCCGTTTTCCCAGACGATGATCCGTACAATGTGAGTTTATCAAGCCTTACTGAAAGAGACGGAGTCTTTCTTGTCACTGGCATTGCAAATCCTCGGCCTTTTGTGCGCCATTTCAAGAATTATCCGTTCAAGGTCAAGGTGGCCCATTTCGCTGATCACCGTGATTTCACTCGGGATGATATCCAATTAATTAAAGATCGGTTCCGAACTCTTACCGGGGAAAGGAAAATTATCGTAACAACGGAGAAAGATGCTGTCAGATTGATGTATAATCCCTATTTCCCTTCCGAACTAAAGAAACTGATCTATTACCTCCCCATTTCGGTAAAAATGGAACCGGGCATTGACGGAGGCGATTTTATTGGTGATCTGAGAAAAGCTATAGAAGCAAATGAAATTTGACGCCGTTAAGCGTTATAAAATTATGAACTTCTTACGACATCATAATCTCTCGGTTAGATTGTGAAAGTATTTAACCTAAATCGAATAGCAGATGGAAAAAACTTATTTGCAGAAAATTGAGGAAACTGCAGCCTATATCAAGAAAGAAGTGGAAGCGCTTCCCGAAATTGGTGTTATTTTAGGCACCGGTTTGGGCGACCTTGTTAATCATATCGATATCAAGAAGGTAATCGACTATTCTGAAATTCCTAATTTCCCCGTTTCTACGGTGGAAGGTCACAGCGGAAAACTTATATTTGGTTTTCTGGGGGGAAAATATATCATGGCTATGCAAGGCCGTTTTCACTATTATGAAGGTTACAGCATGAAAGAAGTAACTTTCCCGGTGAGAGTGATGAAAGCCCTTGGAGTGGAGACTCTCTTCGTTAGCAACGCTGCTGGTGGAATGAATAAGGAGTTCTGTGTAGGAGATGTAATGATTATTACTGATCATATAAACCTATTCCCTGAGAATCCTTTGAGGGGTAAGAACTATTCCGAACTTGGACCCCGTTTCCCTGCAATGACTGAAGCATATTCTTCGAAGCTCATTGCTCAAGCTGATAAAATAGCTTGCGAAAAAGGGATGCGATTGATGCATGGAGTCTATGTAGGCACTGCAGGCCCCACTTTTGAAACCCCTGCGGAATATGAATATTTCCGTGTTATTGGAGGGGATGCCGTCGGCATGTCAACTGTTCCTGAAGTAATCGTGGCGAATCATGCTGGAATGACGGTATTCGGAGTGTCGGTGATCACCGACCTGGGTGGAAAAGACATTAAGGAAGTTCCGACTCATGAAGAGGTTCAGAAAGCTGCTGTTAAAGCTCAACCCGTAATGACTGAATTGATTAAGGAAATGCTTGCAAGCATTTAGGAAGATTTTATGGCTGAGTCAAAACATTTTATTTTGACTCAGCTTTATATTTTCTATCCCTGTAAATTATAATATTATGGAAAAAGATACTGAAAAAGATATTGAAAAGGATATTCAAAACGAAATAGATAAGGACATTGAAAATGAGGAAAATATAATTGAAGATAGTTTGACGAAGCCTGAACCAGTGGAAATTGCAGATTTAGGTGAATTCGGACTTATCGATCGTCTCACTAAAGATTTTCCTCTGCGCAATTCATCAACCAAGAAGGGTGTGGGCGATGACGCGGCTGTGCTTAGTTTTGGAGAAAAAGAGGCTCTCGTCACAACCGATCTCTTGCTTGAAGGAATTCATTTTGATTTGCGATATGTGCCCCTTAAGCATCTCGGATATAAAGCTGCGATTGTTAATTTCAGTGATATTTACGCCATGAATGGCACTCCGAAGCAAATCACGGTTAGCCTCGGCATATCCAGCCGGTTTTCTCTCCAACATATAGAAGCGCTTTATTCCGGAATCCGTCTGGCTTGTGAAATTTATGGAGTGGATTTGGTGGGAGGTGACACATCTGCCTCTGTTACTGGTTTGGTTATAAGCATAACTTGTATTGGGGAAGCTAATAAAGACGATATTGTTTATAGAGAGGGTGCAAAACCAACCGACCTGATCTGCGTGAGTGGTGACTTAGGGGCTGCTTACATGGGACTTCAGCTCTTGGAACGTGAAAACCGCGTTGCCGCCCAGAGCGGTATGCACGATTTCCAACCGAATTTCGCTGGAAAGGAATATATTCTTGAACGTCAATTAAAACCCGAAGCACGTAAAGATATTGTTGCTGCTTTAAAAAAAGCCGGAATTAAGCCCACGGCGATGATGGATGTAAGCGACGGCCTAAGCTCTGAACTGCTTCACATTTGCAAGCAATCCCACACTGGTTGTCGAGTTTACGAAGAGAAAATTCCAATCGACTATCAAACAGCTGTAATGGCCGAGGAACTAAACATGAATCTTGTTACAGCGGCTATGAATGGTGGAGAAGACTATGAACTCCTCTTCACTGTCCCGCTCACCGACCATGATAAAGTGTCGAAAATAAAGGGCATCTCAGTGATTGGATATATCACAAAACCTGAACTCGGCTGTGCTATGGTTACGCGTGACGGTGCTGATATCCCTATTGTGGCTCAAGGTTGGAATGCTTTTGTTAACAAATAATAAGTTTAGCAATCCTCCATTTAAACGTTATTTAACAGAGATATTTCCCTTATTTAAGTAATAAATACTACTTTTGCACACTGAATTTTCCATAATGCTCCGAGAGGAATTGAAATTCCGGGAGGAATTAATGGATAGGAATTAGAAATATACTTATAAAATTATATGGAAGAGACACTCAATATAAGAGAACTCAATGATCTTATCGCCTCTAAGGCAGGCTTCTTAAGTTTGATAAGAAGCGGTATGGACCGACGTATTGTGGGCCAGAAACATCTGATTGATTCGTTGCTTATTGCATTGCTTTGTAACGGACATGTGCTGCTTGAAGGTGTCCCGGGATTGGCAAAAACTTTAGCTATCAAGACTCTTGCGAATCTCGTGAATGCTAAATATAGTAGAGTGCAGTTCACCCCCGACCTTCTTCCCGCCGATGTTATTGGAACATTGATTTATAGTGTCAAGAAGGAATCTTTTGAAGTGAAAAAAGGACCTATTTTTGCTAATTTTGTCCTTGCCGACGAAATCAACCGCGCCCCTGCTAAGGTGCAGAGTGCTCTTCTTGAGGCTATGCAGGAACGTCAAGTCACAATTGGCGATGAGACTTTCCTCCTCCCTGAACCCTTCCTTGTAATGGCTACCCAGAATCCTATCGAACAGGAAGGAACTTATCCTCTTCCCGAAGCTCAGGTGGATCGATTCTTGCTGAAGGTTGTTATCGGTTATCCAAATAAGGAGGAAGAAAAATTAATTATCCGACAAAACATTAAGGGCGAACTCGACCCAGTTAAGCCTCTTATCGATCCCAAAGAGATTCTTGAGGTTCAGAAAATAGTTGAAAAGATATATATAGATGAGAAAATCGAAAATTATATCGTGGATATTGTTTTTGCCACTCGGCAACCCTCTAAGTTTGGCTTAAACGATCTCCAGAGCATAATTTCTTTTGGTGCCTCTCCACGTGCATCAATTTCTCTTGCCAAAGCTGCCCGTGCTTATGCGTTTCTTCAGGGTAGGGGGTATGTTATTCCTGAAGATGTAAGAGCTGTATGCCATGACGTGCTGCGTCATAGAATCGGGCTCACTTATGAGGCAGAGGCAAACAATATTTCAACCGATGATGTGATCACTGATATTCTCGATAAGGTTGCAGTGCCTTAAGCAAGATAACTTCATCTTTTTTTTCATGCTTGAATATCAACACTCTCTTCTCCTCTATTTGTAAATCATAGTGAATGGACGCTAACGAACTTCTGAAAAAAATAAGGAAGATTGAAATAAAGACTCGGGGTTTGAGTCAGAATATCTTCGCAGGTGAATATCACAGCGCGTTTAAAGGACGCGGTGTGATATTTTCTGAAGTGAGGGAATATCTTCCAGGAGATGATATCCGTGATATCGACTGGAATGTTACCGCCCGACAGAATAAGCCGTTTGTGAAGGTGTATGAAGAGGAACGCGAACTGACTGTTATGCTTTTGATTGATGTGAGCGGTAGCCGCGATTTCGGTGCATACGGCGAGCCAAAGAAGGAAAAAATGGCTGAGATTGCTGCAACTCTCGCTTTCTCTTCTATCACAAACAACGATAAGGTTGGTGTGATTTTCTTTAGCGATAAAATTGAAAAGTTTATCCCTCCTAAAAAAGGCCGAAAACATATTCTCTTGATTATTCGGGAGATTATTAATTTTGTGCCTGAGAGCAACGGCACCGATATCGACGTGGCGCTTAAATTCCTTACTAATGCAATAAAAAAGCGTTGCACTGCTTTCCTTATCTCTGATTTTATCGACGACCACGATTATTTCAAAAGCATGTCGATTGCCAATAAGAAACATGATCTTGCTGCCATTCAGGTGTATGATCGCCGTGACGCTGAAATGCCCGACGTTGGCTTGATTCGCCTCCGGGATATGGAAACCGGGGCTGACCGGTGGGTCGATACTTCTTCTCGTAATGTGAGAAAAGCATACGCTAAAGGATGGTATGAGCGTCAGCAGCGTCTCTCCTCGGTGGTGACTCGCAGCGGAGTAGATCTGGCTCAAGTCACAACTGATGAAGATTTCGTAAAGGCGCTTCTCGGTCTGTTCCGTCGTAGAGGTGTGAAGTAGTTTTTTGATCTCAATATATCATTATGAAAATATTGAATTTTCTGAAATATATAGGTGTCACGTTATGTTTGGCTTGCGCTTCTATAACTGGTGGCGCGGCTCCTGTGGTTAAAGCCAAACTTGATTCGGCAACCATTGTAATGGGATCTCTTACAACTTTAAGACTTACAGTGGAACAAAGTCCCGATTTTAGGGGTCAATTCCCTGTTTTTAAAGTTGCTGCTGAAAGAGGATTTGTCGGTGTCTGTGGTGACAGCGTTGAGCTCCGTGCTCCAATTAGAATCGACACGGTCCGTCAAAATAATTCCCTCACTATTAATTATGATGTGCCTGTGCAGAGTTTTGATTCTGGTTTTTATAAAATTCCGGAATTGGAATTTGTCGCGGGTGTTGACACATTCCGTTCCAACACGGTAGCTTTGAAAGTTCTTCCAGTGGCAAATGTCACTGCTGAGACGCCTATTGCTGACTATGCTAATGTCGCTGATCCTGAGAATCCTTCTGTTTTTGATTCCATCCCAGATTGGATTGTAGATTATTGGTGGATTATACTCATAGTTTTAATTCTTATAGCCATCTCTTTATGGTTATGGAAAAAATATCGTAAAGACGGACATATCCTCCCCAAAAAGCCGGAGCCCACACCGTATGAAGTGGCTATCTCCGGTCTGAAGGCTTTGAAAGAAAAAAAACTTTGGGAGAATGGTATGGAGAAGGAATATTTCACTGAACTAACAGATATATTAAGAAATTACCTCTATGGCAGGTTTGGAATTAATGCTATGGAGATGACTTCTCGTCAAATTCTCGCTGCTCTTTCTGCTAATAAGGAGATAAAGGATAAAAAGCCCATGATTAGGCAGATTCTTGATATGGCTGATTTTGTTAAGTTTGCTAAGGTGAGGCCTCTTCCTGCAGATAATATTCAATCGCTTGATAATGCAGTTAAGTTTGTGATGGAAACCAAACCTCTTCCTCCTGAGACGAAAGAGAATGGCGAAACGGAATCTTCTCCAAAGACTCCCTCTCCGGCTGCTAAAGTTGAAAAGAAAGGAGGTGGCAAATGAGTTTTCTTCATCCTTCTTTTCTCTTTCTCCTTCTTATCCTGGTTCCGCTGATTGCTTGGTATATCTGGAAATGGAGAAATTCTTCTCCTTCGTTAGGTGTATCTACCACTAAACCGTTTGCTAAAGTTAAATCTTCATGGAAGGTGGGCCTAATGCACTTCTGTTTCTTTCTCCAGCTTGTTGCGGTAGCAGCTGTCATTGTGGCGTTAGCCCGGCCTCAAACCCATGATTCTGAACGTTCGTCTCAAGTTGAAGGAACAGATATTGTGCTCTGTCTTGATATATCAAGCTCCATGTTGGCAACCGACCTTGCTCCCACACGTTTCCAGGCTGCCAAGGATGTGGCGCGTAAATTTGTGAATCAACGCCCCGATGATAATATAGGGCTTGTTGTTTTCTCCGGTGAGTCTCTCTCCCTCATGCCCCTTACTGCCGACAAGAGCGCTGTGATTAATGCTATTGCAAACGTAAATATGGGGGCTTTGAACGATGGCACGGCTATTGGTGATGGATTGTCGAGTGCTATTAATCGTTTGGTATCCGGAAAAGCTAAGTCAAAGAGTATAATCCTTCTTACCGACGGCACTAATAATGCCGGAGATGTGGCTCCTACCACTGCTGCCCAAATTGCAAAACAGAAGGGTATTAAAATATATACTATCGGTGTGGGCACTAACGGCTCGATTTCTATTCCCGACCCTTACGGATTCTCTTCCACAAGAATGGAAACAAAAATCGACGAGCAGGCCCTTAAAGGTATCGCTGACCTTACTAAGGGTAAGTATTTTCGTGCCACAGATTCCAAAATGTTGAACGATATTTTTGCTGAAATAGATAGCCTGGAGAAGACCACTCTCGACGTCAGCAAATACACATTCACTGAAGAAAATTTCATGCCGTGGATTCTTTTGGCTCTCTGTGCTCTCTCTCTTCGTTTGCTAATTAGATACACTGTGCTCAGACGCCTTCCTTAACTTTAAGATTTAGAACATTATGTTTAGTTTTGCATATCCTCATTTCTTGCTCCTATTGCTTCTGGTGCCTTTTTTTGTGGTGCTATATGCGTGGGCAAGATATATTAGGAGGAAAAGACTTCATAAATTTGGCAGGAAAAGCTCTTTAGCGCCTCTTATGCCTGAGGTTTCTCCATATAAACCTCCATTGAAAATCTCTTTGGAGATGTGCGCTCTCGCTCTTCTTATAATTGCTTTCGCCCGGCCTTGGGGTGGAATCAAGGATCAGAAAACTGAAAAAGAGGGAATAGAGGTTGTCATTGCTGTCGATGCAAGTAATTCTATGCTTGCTTCTTCCACAGCTGCCGATGATGGCCCCGAGAGAATGCGCACGGCTAAGCTCATGCTTGAAAAGCTAATTAATCGTTTTGATAACGACCGTGTCGGACTTATTGTGTATGCCGGTTCGGCTTATACTCTAATTCCGGTTACTAACGATTATGTCTCGGCTAAAATGTTCCTCAATTCTATCGACCCTTCGCAGATTGCCGAACAAGGAACAAATATTGGAGCTGCTATTGATATGGCCACGGCTTCTTTTAGCGATAATAAGAATATTGGAAAAGCCCTTATCTTAATCACAGATGCTGAAGAACTCGATGATAAGGCAGGGGTGATGGAGGCTGCTAAGGCTGCCGCTAAAAATGGAGTGCAGGTTGATGTTATCGGTGTCGGAACAGCTACGGCTGTAACAATCCCGGATAATGGCCCTGTTATGTACGATCCGGAAACCGGTGAGCCTGTCCATACTGCCCTTAATGAGGAGTTGGCTGCCGATATTGCTAAGGCTGGTAAGGGTATATATGTGAATGCTGCTAATAGAGATGCGCTCAATGAGCTCGACAAACAGCTTGACACCTTGAAAAAGTCGAAGTTCGAATCAAGCACTTATGCCCTTCACGATGAGCTTTTCCCTATTTTTGCTTGGCTCGCTCTGGCCTTTCTTGTGATTGATATCTTTATCCTTGATCGAAAAATCGGTTGGCTGGATAAGATTACTTTCTTTAAAAAAGAGACCAAATGAAAATGAATAATTTAGTTAAAGCTTTTTTGATTCTCTTTTCTTTTTCGTTGACATCTTTAGTGTCGGCGCAGTCCGTTCGTCAGGAGCGGCGCCTAATCAACGACGGCAATAAACTTTATGTAGAAAGAAAATTCAAGGAGGCTGCAGCAAAATATCAGGAGGCGCTGAATGTGAATGCTGCTTCTCCGGTTGCAAAATATAATCTTGGAATGGCGCAGATTCGTCAGGTGGCTAACCCTAAAGATACCACATCACGAAATGCTGCCATGATCGGAAGCGGAATGAAATACCTTTCTGAGGTTGCTGCTATGGCTAAAGAGAAACCAGGATTGGCTTCTAAGGCTAACTATAACCTCGGAAATCTCGAATTTAACCGTGAAAATTTTTCTGAAGCTATCAATTATTATAAACAATCTCTCAGAATCGACCCTAATGATCAGAATGCAAGGAAGAATCTGAGAATCGCCCAGCTTAAACAGCAGCAGAAAGACCAGAATAAGGATCAGAATAAAGACAATAAGGACCAAAATAAGGAAGATAAGAAAGACCAAAACAAGGATCAGAACAAGGATCAGAATAAAGATAATAATAAGGACCAAAATAAGGATCAGAATAAAGACCAGCAAAATCAGAATCCTAAAGAACAGAATATCAACGACCAGACTGCCGGCCAAATTCTCCAGGCAATCGATAACAAGGAAAGTCAAACGCGAGCTCGTGTCAACCGTGCCAATAAGGGAGATAAGTCTGCCAAGGGAGGAGCTCGTTTAAAGAAGTGGTAATAATATGTGTGGATTAGATAGATATATTGATTGGTTGAGGAAGCCCTTATTTTTGTGGGTTGGACTCCTCATGCTTCTATTAGTCGGAGCTGATGCTGAAGCAAAAAAGAGAGACGATATATTTATCACTGCTGAATTAAGCAATAAGTATCCTTATCAGGGGGAGGCCGTGGTTCTTTCTTATAAATTGTATTCTAAATCAGGCGACATAAATTATGCCCGACGAGTCCAAAACACCGAACTCGATGGAGGTGCGGAATCTTATTTGTCTAAATTGCAAATTGATTCAAGAGGGCGTAAGGAAGTGGTCGATGGTCAAACTTATTATGTCTTTCCTTTGGAAAGCTATGTTCTGAGTTTTGATAAAAAGGGTAGTTACGCTTATAAAGGTGGAAAATTTGACATTGGTGTTCAGTTTCCCGTCGTTTATGAGGACCCCTTTTGGGGACGACGCCGTGGTTATAAAACAGAAAAATTTGAACTCGACGTCCCTCAACTTAATTTTAAAGTTAAAAATGTCCCTTCTCCTTCCGCTGATTTTAGGGATGTCAATACAGTAGGGGAGTTTACTATTTCAACTTCCCTTCCCCCCGGTGATATTATTCTCGAAAATCCCGCACGAGCAATCATAACACTTAAAGGACGAGGAATCTTGGACGAAGAGGTGATGCCGCAGTATGCGGAGGCTTTTGAAGGAAAAAATATTCGACTGAAATCTATGTCGGAAAGTAGAAGCGTTTACTTCGATGGAAGGAGTGTTGTCTCCGAACTCTCTCTTGATTGTGAATTTATTCCTCTTGAAAAAGAGGTGGAAATCGGGTCTGTAAAGTTTAAATTCTTCAACCCTTCAAGAGGAAAGTTTGAAGAAACTAAATCTTTGCCGGTTAAGGTCGATGTCAGATCCATTACATCCAAAGTGCAAACCACGGATATTTGATTGTTATCTCTCTAATCTCGATTTGTATGATACGTAAGATTGGAATCCTCTCCCTTTTTATTTTCTTTTCGGCTCTTAGTGTTTGGGCCGGAACGGTGAAAATGAGTTTGGACTTAAGCCGAGGGCAAAGAGGTATCGCTGTCGGTGAGCTTTTCTATATTAATATTGATGTAACAAATATAAATGAGGAACCCTCTGCTCCTTCTTCTGTTAAAGGAGCCAAGGTGATGTATTTCGACCGCGTATCCCACTCTTCAAGCTTTACAAGTGTTAACGGTCAGATGTCGCAGTCGTCAAGCAGCCGTTATGTCCTGACTTTGAAGGCCACTGAAGAGGGACAATTCTCTTTCGGCCCGATTACTGTTGGAGGCGTAAAGAGCAATACCGTATCATATTCTATTGGAGGAAACGCCTCTTCCGCCAAGTCGTCCGGTAATGCTTCCTCATATCCTTCCGACCCTGCCTCTCCCGACGCTGATAATAACGCAAACGACAAACCTAAATTCATCGGTAAAGGTGATAGCAATCTTTTCTTGCGGGCTTCTGTAAACCAAACAAATGTCTATGAACAGCAAGCGTTGGTTTATACCGTGAAACTTTACACCACCTATGATGCCATAAAATTTATCGGTGCAACGGCCGCACCTAAATTCGAAGGCTTTGTGGTGGAAGAATCTAAGGATATTTCGAATTCTCTTTCTGCTGAAAATTACAACGGTAAAGTTTATGCCACAGCCGTAATTGCACGTTATGTTATCTTCCCTCAAATGACGGGACAGTTAAAGGTGATTGGTAACACTTATACCGTGTCGGTTGACCAGCGTGAGTATTATCACGACCCTTTCTGGGGAAGCATGTCTTATGCCACGCCTCTTCAACTCAATGTCACTCCCAACGATCTGGTCATTAATGTAAAGCCGCTCCCTTCTCCAAAACCGGCCGATTTTAGTGGGGGAGTAGGTAATTTCCGTATTTCTTCCGACCTCAAATCCACATCGTTCAAGTCGAACACCGCTGCTTCTATTCTCTACACCGTGTCGGGAACGGGTAACCTAAAATATATTCAATTGCCCGATCTTGCCACTGTTTATCCTTCCCAACTGGAGATTTATACCCCTAAAACGGATGTGAAAGCGGATGTTAACGGCGGTAACGTTTCGGGTAGTGTCACGTTCGACTATTCCTTCATGCCTCTGGAAGAGGGAAATTTCAAGATTCCTCAGGTTAAATTGGTTTATTTTAATCCAGAAACTGGAAAATATGAAACCTCCTATGCGAAAGGTTATGATATCACTGCTGGTAAGGGTGAGGCCTCTTCAAAATCTCAAGTGAATCGTCCCAAGAGATTTGATTCCGCTTTGCAAGCTGTTTCTATGGATGATCTTTCAAAGGGTTCCATTCCCTTGGTCTATTCATTCTCTTATTGGCTATTTTTTATTATTCCTTTTGTTTTGCTTCTCCTTGCTGTGGTTGTTTATAGAAATTATGTAAACAGTCATTCCGATATGCTCGCATTCAATAGCAAGAGGGCGGATAAGATTGCTCGCAGACGACTCAAGAAGGCATACACTTGCCTCAGGAAACAGAATGTTGAAGGGTTCTATGATGAGCTTCTCGTTGCTCTTTGGGGTTATATGGGAGATAAGCTAAAAATGCCCACTTCCGAATTAATGCGCGATAATATCCGTGCCGTCCTTGAGGAGAATATGATTCCGGAGAATGTAATTGATGGTTTTATCTCTCTGCTCGATGCGTGTGAATTTGCAAAATATTCTCCTGAAGGTGGAAAATCTGCAATGACTGCCACCTACGACTCGGCTGTTAAAGAAATTAATGATATGGAAAACGCTTTCAAGAAAGGAGGAAAGAATATATGATGAAGAAATTAATCTCGTTTTTGACTCTTTTGTTCATTATTGCTACCCCTCTGTTTGCCTCCCCTTTAGATGAAGCTGCAAAGGCTTACAATGATGGCGATTATAACAAGGCTATTGAAATTTATGAAAGGGTTGCGAAAGATAATGGCGTCTCTGCTCCTCTTCTTCTTAATCTTGGAAACGCTTGTGTGAAAGCCGGTGATTATGGAAAGGGGATGCTTTATTATCAGCGTGCCTACCGACTCGACCCTTCTAACAAGGAAGTGAAAGGTAATATTTCATATCTTTTGTCCAAGATAGAGGATAATAATAAGGCAGAGGCAAAAGGTAAGAAAATAAGTGTGGTGCAGGAAGACAAACCCTTCTTTACTGATGTAAAAAGGTATATAGCTTTTGCCCACGCATCCAACACTTGGGCACTCTGGGCCGGCATCCTTTTTGTGGTGACTGTGGCTGCTGCAGCTCTGTATATCTTTACTTCAAATGTTTTGCTTAGGAAAATCGGTTTCTTTGGTGGGCTTGTAGCCTTGGCATTCTCAGTTATCACTCTAATCTTCGCATTGGTCAGTGCAGCAGAAAGGAAGAAAGCCAATGAGGGTGTCATCACGGCTTATAAAGTAAATCTTTTTTCTGAAC
>CAZXGU010000029.1:0-22672 GCA_964640375.1 uncultured Sangeribacter sp.
ATAAGGATTATTATACCAACTCCAACCATGTTCCCGTCTATTACCACTGCTCTCCTCGTCACAAGGCAAAGGTGGAAGCTCCCTATCACGAATTGACACGTGGAGGTCATATCTTCTATGTAGAAATAGATGGCGATGCAACCCATAATGAGGAGGCAATCATGCAGATTGTGGATATGATGGATAAATATAATTTAGGATATGGATCGGTTAACCATAATCGAAATCATTGTCCTAATTGCGGATATGAGAATGCCGAGAAAGATGTGACCAGCTGTCCTAAGTGTGGAACGAACTTTGAAACCATCCAACGAATCACCGGCTATCTTGTTGGCACCACCGATCGCTGGAATTCAGGAAAGCTTGCCGAACTTAAAGATCGAGTGGTTCACGAATAATTGTTTCATTACATATATCCTTCATTTTTTATTAAAGAAGGATTATAAAGGATATACATATTTAATGAACGATTCCATTAATATTCTTCAAATAATCCGGGGCACGACAGTTGACGGCCCCGGATTTCGCACTTCTATATACTTTGCCGGATGTCGCCATGAATGTCCTGGATGCCACAATCCTAAGTCTTGGAATTTTGACTCTGGCACTCCTTATTCACTTGATGAAATCATGGAGGTTATTGAAGAAGAGGATTTTGATGTTACCCTTTCAGGGGGTGATCCTCTCTACCATCCACATTTTATTATAGAGCTTTGCAAACGTATCCACTTCTTAAACCATAATGTTTGGCTTTACACAGGCTTTCATTGGGAAGAGATTTTAAATGATTCAACTTTATTAGAGGTGGTTAAAGAAGTTGATGTAATTGTTGATTCCCCTTTTATCCTATCTCTAAAAGATACTGACCTCCAATTCAGGGGCTCCTCTAATCAAAGAATTATTGATGTTAAGAAAACTCTTTCTAATCCTAATAAAGAAATTGTGGAATGGAAGGCTCTTATTTGTTAAAATCTTTTAAATTGAACCATATCGAACCATCAAAAAATCAGTAAGCGTTTTCAGAGTCATTATTTTTGCACAATCAAAATAATTTATAATTTATATAGTAATGATTTATGGAAGCAACAGAAAACAATGAATCAAAACGCAGTATTGATATTGATCCGGAACTCGCAGGGAAATGGATTCTCGGTATCATCATCTTCCTTGTACTTTGGTGGCTTTGCCCCTCAAATCAGAAAATGGAAGCTGAAGTATCAAGGAGTATAATCGAGGAAAGGCTATATCAGTTTGGTCAGATCACTGATCTGAATAAATATTTTGATTTTGACACTGATGACATGAGCGATGAGGAAGTGATTCAAAAAGTGGAAAAAGAAGGAACTATTGAAGTTAAAAACTTCTTGTTAGTAAAATTTGCCTACTTTAAAAAGGCCGGTAAAAAGAAAGATCATTTTGCTGGGATAGGACTATGTGGATTTGTCTTTACTAAAGGTTGGCTAATTCGGTTAGTCAAATAAAATAAAAGAAAGAATAAGTGAATCCTGCTTGAAAAAGCAGGATTTTTTTGTAAAAATAAAAAAATCATATAATACCTTTAAAAAATTAGTACTATGTATTGCAAGGTACTAAAACTTTTTATAACTTTGCAGTGTGAAATTATAAAATTGTTATTAGATACCCTATAAAATATAAAAGACTATATGAATTCTATCCTTTTAATATCTGCTCTCATGGCTGCCCAGGCAACCGAAGCTCCCGATTCTCTTGCCGAGCTCCACGACGATTTGCAGGAATTAGTTGTTGTTGCTAAAAAGGAAGTTATCAAATCTGACGGTGCCACCCTCACCTACGACCTTTTGGAAGATGACAGCTCCAAAGGTCTTTCTTTACTCGACGCGCTCAAGAAAGTGCCAATGGTAACGGTGGATGGTCAAGACAATATTTACATCAACGGAGACTCAAATTTCAAAATATGCGTCAACGGAAAAGAGGAGCCTATGTTGCAGGCCAACTACTCCCGGATTTTTAAATCAATGCCGGCAGACGCAGTTCTGAAAATTGAAGTCATCACTGAGCCGGGAGCAAAGTATGATGCCGAAGGATCTGGAGGAATCCTAAATCTTATCACTGAAACAAAGCAGCGTAAAGATGGCTACTCGGGAACGGTTAATGCTTCATTATCTAATAGGGACTATAATTTCTCTTTGTTTGGAAGAATGAAGTATGACAAATTCAGCGCAGATGCCAATGTTACTTATGGTGCTTCCGGTTTTTCCGACCAGGAAACAAATCAAACATTCACTAATATCGACAACTCTTCAGATATTAACCATAGGCAGATTCAACGTCAAAAACAGAAAATAGGTTACAATTTCGTTAATGCATCCCTCAACACGTCTTGGGAACCCAACGATAAAAACCTCTTTACGCTGGGGGGAAGTTTTATGAATCTTTCCGGAAAAATTAAGGATTACACAGCTCACACTTCAATGTATAACCGTTCCGATGAATTGCAATGGGAATATGGCCAGCATTTGTATGGAGGTCTCAAAATGCTCTCTGCCTCTGCCAATGCTTCCTACCAACACACTTTCGACGAAACGGGACAGCGTCTTGTATTGGCTTATCTCTACAACTTTGGCCGCAATCCCATGGACCTTAATTCAACATCCGAGTCGATCGTTAACTACCCCGTTCTCTTGCCTTACACTCTGAATAGGAACGTGAACTTCAATCGTGAACATACATTCCAAATTGATTATGCTAATCCTTTCGGGGGAGATAAACATAAATTGGAAACAGGAGCTAAGGCTATTCTCCGTCATAACACGGCGTTGGGAGAAACTGAAACAGGCCTTGATTCCTCCTCAGCTACACCCAATTCTGAGGCGGCTGTAAATATGCTCCAAATTCAGGAGATTTATGCCCTCTATGCCTCCTACACTGGTCATTTCGGCAACCTTACGGCCTCAGGCGGAGTTAGATATGAGCATACTCGAATGGGAATCAGAAACCGACTCGATGAGAAAGATAATTTCACTCGTCATCTAAACGATGTCGTGCCAAATGCCTCCTTAACCTACCTTTTCTCTACTGCCTCTAATCTTCGATTGGCATATCAAATGAGAATTTCACGTCCGAGCATCCAACAGATGAACCCTTACCAGCTTTCCATATTGGGCTCCATGGTCCAAGAGGGTAATCCTGACCTTGAAAGCGAACATAGCAATCGAATATCGCTAACTTATACCAACTTTGGCCGAATCATGGGTGGAAATGTTTTCCTGGATTATAAATATACGAATAATTCCATAACTGAATATGCATATTATACTCAGGGCGAGGAAGGAAATATGATTCTGCATCAAACCACTGCCAATATCGGTCATAGCCAAGAATTTGGATTGGGCGGATTCCTTAATGTTAATGTGAGTCAGAAAATGTCTTTTTCTGTAAACGGTCGGGTGGCCTACGTGAAAATGAATTCTTCCTCACCCCTCTTTAGAAATCACGGTTGGACTGGAAATTATGGTGCAAATTGGAATTACACTCTTCCAGCTGACATAAAACTATCAGCATACGGAGGACAAACCTTCCACGTTGTTCAACTCCAAGGAAGTTATTCCGGCTGGTATTATTACGGATTAGGAGTGTCAAGATCTTTCCTAAACGACAAACTCACAGTTGCCTTGAATGCATCCAATTTCTTTCAAGCATCAACCCCATTTCATTCTAAAATCCACTCTGGAGAAAAGCTAACTTACACAGATGTTTACAGCAAAAGTTGGAGAGTGGGTGTGAGTGTATCTTGGAATTTTGGTCATCTGAACTCTGCAACAAAGAAAGCTGATCTCACAATCGATAACGATGATATCTCCAATTCAAGTGGGTCGGGTAAAGGAGGAATCTCTATATAATAGAAAATTGAGAAAAATATAATATGCCATTAGAAGATAAAATTTCAAATATAAAATCACAAATGCGCAAGGGGATGCTCGAATATTGCATTCTCCTTGTGCTCAAAGATGAACGAAAATATACTTCTGACATCATCGACAAAATGCGTCAATCCGGTTTAGTAGTGGTGGAAGGAACGCTATATACTCTCCTTAATCGTTTGCGAAAAGAGGGAAAACTCACTTACGAATGGGAGGAATCCCCTAAAGGGCCACCGCGTAAATACTATATGCTGACACCGTTGGGCGTGGAAGTGCTCAAATATATGTCGGAAGCATGGGACGAAATTGCCTTCACAGTCAACTCTTTGCGAGGTAATTCCAGCTCCGTTCATTCGTAGATATAACACTTACAAAAAAGACTAAAACATGAAAATAACTTATAATATCAATCTCGACGGTCGGGTTTTTACAATTGACGAAGATGCGTATAGGCTTCTAAATGAATATCTCGACACTCTTATTCATGCTTTTTCTAACACTGAAAATGAAGAAATCATTTCAGATATAGAAGCACGCATTTCAGAAATATTCTTCTTAAATCAAGAACAAGGAAAGCCTGTGGTGACTCTACACGATGTTGAGGCTGTCATTACGCGCATCGGACATCCCGAGGAACTAATTGGAGAAATGGAGGAAGTGATCGATAGCAAAGGTGAAGAAATAGAGATAAGTGAAGAAACGGTACTTCCTCCCCCTCCTCCTCTCTCTAATCCAAAACCTGTGAAGAGACTCTATAGAGATTCAAGCAACGGGATGATTGGTGGAGTTTGCGCAGGGCTCGCAGAATATCTTAATATAGATGTCACCTGGGTGCGCTTGATTGCGGTTGCTCTCTGTTTTGTTTCTTTCTCCACTTTGGCCATTGTATATATTATTCTTTGGATTGTGTTGCCCAATGTGGAAACCCCTTACCAGAGAATGCAACTCACAGGAGAATCCCCTACTCTCCAGAATATCGGACAAAGCGTGAAGCATTTTTTTAACAAGCAAAACTCCTCTTCCTCCGGTAATGATATCAAGGCTTCCAATAATGTTGCCTCTCAACACATTCATCAAACTCAAGGAGGGAAAAGATTCTTCGATAAGTTGGCCGACTTTTTTGGCGTAGTGGCTAAAATCCTACTCTTCTTTATTCTGATTGTGTGTATGCCGGTTGAGGTGGCCTTAGCTGTCGGATTATTGGGATGTATTGTTGGATTAATTGCTTTGACCACGGCTGCCGGCACAACTCTTTTCATGGGAATACCTTTCTTTAATGGGTGGGCTATAGAACAGTTTGTTGCGCTTATAGTTTTTGCTATTGGCATAATCCTCTTTATCGGAATCCCTTTGTTTTTTCTCATTCGCTTAATAATGAATGGAGATAAAAACCAAATGAAAAGTTCCACAAAAATCGCAGGCGTGATCTGCTGGATTATTGCTATAATCCTCACAAGCGTAGCGGGATTGGCATTCTATGCCACCTGGAGAGGATTTTTTTAGCTGTTTCATTGAAAATTATATCTAAAGAATTATCTGATATTTTTTATATGATTAAATTTGATTAATTTTGCATAGCTGAATATTGTCGGGACGCTCTGTTTTGGAACGGCCCGACAGCAAAATTTTCAAACTATGGCTTTTTTTGGCAAACTTTTCTCAAAAAAGAAAAAAGAGACTCTCGATCAGGGTCTTCAAAAAACAAAAGAGAGCGTGTGGGGTAAAATCACTCGCGCTATTGGAGGTAAAGACAAGGTGGATGACGATGTTCTTGACAACCTTGAAGAGGCTTTCATCACATCTGATGTCGGCGTCGATACCACTCTGAAGATTATCGAGCGTATTCAAGATCGTGTGGCCCGCGATAAATATGTTAATATGAACGAGCTAAAAACTCTTCTTTGCGAAGAGATCACCGATATGCTTGCCAAACCGGAAAACACTCTTGAAGATTTTCAGGTTATCAAAAAAAATAATGAGCCATACGTTATTTTAGTTGTTGGTGTGAATGGTGTGGGCAAAACAACAACAATCGGTAAATTGGCTTATCAATATTCCCAGGCTGGAAACAAAGTTGTATTAGGGGCAGCCGACACTTTCCGTGCTGCTGCTATTGACCAACTCACAATATGGTCGGAACGCGCCGGAGTGGATATTGTAAAGCAAAAGATGGGAAGCGACCCTGCAGCCGTGGCCCACGACACCCTTTCATACGCTAAAGCTCACAATGCTGACGTTGTGATTATAGATACAGCCGGCCGCCTCCATAATAAGGTGGGATTAATGAACGAGCTCACAAAAGTGAAGAATGTGATGAAAAGAATTGTGCCCGATGCCCCGCAGGAAATTCTTCTTGTTCTTGATGGCTCCACAGGGCAAAATGCTTTTGAACAAGCTAAACAATTTGTGGCTGCAACAGATGTGAATGCTCTTGCAATTACAAAACTCGATGGAACCTCAAAAGGAGGAGTTGTGATCGGAATAAGCGACCAATTCAATATTCCGGTTAAATACATCGGCTTGGGTGAAAAAATGGAAGATCTTCAAATTTTTCATCCTGATGAATTTGTAAGATCCCTTTTCGGAGATGCCATTTAATTTAAGTTCTTGTATTCCACTCTAATTCTCTTTTTCTTACTCACTCTCTTATTATGGTAAAAGGTAAGATTGATGTCATTTCGATGGGATGTTCAAAAAATCTCATCGACTCTGAGCGGCTGTTGAAACGTCTGGAAGCCAAGGGCTTTTCAGTGAGTCACGATTCCGAAAATCCTGACGGCGAATATGTGGTGGTCAACACTTGTGGCTTCATTGCAGATGCAAAGGAGGAATCTATTAATCTTCTTTTGGAATTAGCTGAAAGCAAGAAGCGAGGAGAAATCGGGAAGATTGTGGTCATGGGATGTCTTTCTGAGCGCTATATGGATCAGCTAAAAGCTGAGATGCCTGAAATAGATATATGGTATGGAAAGTTCGATTGGAAAAACTTCATCGATACTCTACCCGACAAAGCTCCGAAAGCCACTCCTCTGGAATGGGAACGTTCTTTAACCACTCCCTCTCATTCTGCATTCTTAAAGATATCGGAGGGTTGCAACAGATTCTGTGCCTTTTGCGCCATTCCAATTATTACAGGCCGACATAAATCGCGTTCCATAGAAGAGATTTTAGAGGAAACTTCTGATTTAGTAGGAAAGGGGGTAAAAGAATTTAATATAATAGCTCAAGATTTATCTTCTTACGGCCTGGATCTTTATGGCTTCCATAAGCTTCCCGAACTCATCGACCGAATGGCAGAAGTGCCGGGGGTGGAATGGATACGCCTTCATTATGCTTATCCTTCCGATTTCCCTATGGATTTGCTTGATGTTATGGCACGAAGAGATAACGTGTGTAAATATCTCGACATAGCTTTGCAACATATCTCTGATCCGGTTCTCTCGAATATGCGCCGTCATATTGATAGCAAACAAACCATCGAGCTTCTCGCTGAAATGCGCAAACGTGTGCCCGGACTTAAAATCCGCACAACTCTCATGGTTGGGTTCCCTGGAGAAACCGAGGAAGGGTTTCAACAACTTCTATCATTTGTAAAGTCTCAGCGTTTCGATCGAATGGGAGCATTTGCTTACAGTGAAGAAGACGACACTTACGCTGCCAAACATCTTCAAGACAACATTCCTGAAGAGGTGAAACAAGAGCGTCTTGACCAGTTGATGTCTCTCCAAGAAGAAATTGCAATGGAGGAGGCTGAAAAATTAGTGGGTAAGGAGATAAAACTTCTTGTTGACGAACTTGATGGTGATATTCGTATTTGTCGTTCGCAGTGGGATAGTCCTGATGTGGATTGCGCCTACTATGTGAATGATACGGATGCTGAACCGGGAGATTTTATAAAAGCTATAATTACAGATGCCAAGTCGCCTTTTGATTTCGAAGCTCGTTTCATATCGAAATTATAACCCCTTCCATGGACTCATTTTTTATCTATCGTTTACCTAAGGATAACAGATTCAATGGTGGAATTGGATATTCTGTAGAAGGAATCAGTCCCGGGTTTCTTATCTCCTCTTTTTATAATATTGATGAGGCAACCATAACAATAATTAAGCAGGAAGAACTGACTCTTGACTCTTTGCAGACTGTTTACGAAAAGATAGGAGATAGTTTATCATCCGATACTGTAAATTCTTCTCTTTTCCCATTTCCTGATAAATCAACCTCCAAGGAGGAATATGTGAGGGATGTAAACCATATTATTTCAGGGTTAAAGGAACATGAAAAAACTGTATATTGCAGAGTTATCATCGGAGATGGAAAAATCAATCTGAAAGAAACTCTAATCTCTCTTGCCGATTCTTTACCAGAGGCAATGGTTTTCTGCTTTCATTCCCCACGAACCGGAACATGGTTAGGAGCGTCCCCTGAAATGCTATTATCTTTTCGTTCGGGTTGCTTTTCAACAATGGCGCTGGCCGGAACAAGAAATGCTAATGATAATCGTGAGTGGGATGCAAAGAATTTAGAGGAACAGAGAATGGTGACGGAATATATTTCTGATGTTTTTAATAAACATAGTATTCCCTTCTTTCACGATGCCTATCCTTCAACTAAGAGAGCCGGAAAAATCGAACACCTATGCACAAACTTTAAAAGTAAAAAATTTTCCGTTTTAAGCTATCCATGGTTGAAGAGTTTTCTTTATGATCTCTCCCCCACTCCTGCATTATGTGGTCTTCCGAAAAAGAATTCATTAAATACTATTAAATTCACCGAAACATTCTCTCGTGCTTTTTATGGAGGATTTATGGGACCTGTGGAGTCGCTTGAAAATTTTTCTCTCTATGTTATTTTAAGATCCGTGAGAATAGAGGGTAAGAGATGGTGCATGTTTGCAGGTGGAGGCATCACTCAGTGCTCCATTGCTGAATATGAATGGGAAGAAACTAATAATAAGGCAGCCTCTATTTTGGAAAAGTTTCAACTTTTTAAATAAAAACCTTTATATTTATTGTATATTTTGGTTTTTATTTGTAACTTTCCATATAATTTTACGACAAAACATCTATGAAGGGTAAACTTTCCTTCGAAATATAAAAACAAACAAATTATTAATATAATCATGAACGTAAGAACAACCATTTTGTGTCTTGCTCTTGGATTCACATCAGTGGCATTTGCTCAAACAGAATGTCCTGAAGGGAAAGCATGTTGCAAGGATGGGGCTAAAGTGGAACATCTTAAGAGCCTTGACAAAGCAGGGATTGATGCTTCAATTTCTCCAAAAGAAGATTTCTATCATCATGTCAACAAAACATGGATGGACAACCACCCTCTCACAGGTGAATATGCCCGCTATGGTCAGTTCAATATCTTGAACGACTCAAGTAATAACCGTGTGCGACGCATCGTGACAGGCTTAGCTGCTAAAAATCCTGAAAAGGGAACTAATGCCTACAAGATTGCCAATCTTTACGAGATGGGTCTCGATTCAGTGCGCCGAAACGAATTAGGAGCAACTCCCATTAAACCGATTCTTGATAAAATTAATAACACACCTAAAGAGGGAATGGAAGATCTGTTCCTCTTCATGCACAAAAACTATGGCTCTCCACTTGTTGGTGTAGGATTTCAGGAAGACCTTGCCAACAGCAAAGTGTATGCCATGTATGTTGACGGTGCCGGTCTTGGTCTTGGCGACCGAGATTATTACCTCAAAAATGATAAGCGTAACAAGGATGTGCGCGAGGCTTACAAGAAGCTAATCGAAACTCAGATGATGCTTGCAGGTCTTTCAAAGAAAGATGCAAAAAGAGTGGTGAAAAGTGTGATGAAAGCTGAAACTCTTCTTGCTGATTCCACATGGACACGCGAACAGAGCCGCAATATCCCTGCAATGTATAATCCTCGAACCATCGAGCAGGTTAAAGAATTGGCTCCCTCTTTCCCTTGGGATCGTTTCTTCATCGAGACAATGGGTATCGAGACTCCTCAGAACCTTATTGTTACTCAAATCAACACTGTAAAGCAAGGCGATTATCTTAACCGCACCTTGACTGATAGAGAGAAGAAAGACCTTTACCTTTGGGATGTAGTGTCAGGAGCCGCTCCATATTTGAGTGATGATTTTGCTGATGCCTCTTTCGAATTTAATAAAGTATATAGCGGCGTTGAGCAGCAACGTCCCCGCTGGAAAAAGGCTCTTGGAGTTGCTGAGGGTGTTATGGGCGAAGGAATTGGCCAACTTTATGTAGAAGAGTATTTCCCTGAAAGCTCTAAAATTTATATGGAAGGTCTCGTTGAAAATCTTCGCAACGCATTGGGTAAACATATCATTCATCTTCCCTGGATGAGTGATGACACTAAAGTTCAGGCTCTTAAGAAACTGAATAAAATAACCGTGAAAATCGGTTATCCTGATAAATGGAAAGATTATTCCAAACTTCAAATTGATCCAACCCTTTCATATTACGATAATGTTCATAACGCTAATATGTGGGCACAGGACCGTTATCTTGAAAAATGGGGAAAACCTGTTGACAGAGATGAATGGATGATGACTCCTCAAACTATCAATGCCTATTATAATCCTCTCAATAATGAAATCGTTTTCCCTGCCGGTATTTTGCAGGCACCTTTCTTTGATCCAGCTTCATCCGACGCTGAGAACTATGGCGGTATTGGTGTGGTGATTGGCCATGAACTCACTCACGGTTTCGATGATCAAGGTTGCAATTTCGATGCCGACGGCAATATGGTTAACTGGTGGACTGAGGAAGATGCTCAAGCTTTCCGCACTCTCACTAAAGGTCTGGCAGACCAATATAGCGAGATTGAAGTGCTCCCCGGTCTTCATGCAAACGGTGAATACACTCTTGGCGAAAATATTGCTGACCAGGGCGGTCTTCGCATTGCCATGACTGCATTCCTTGATTCGCAGAAAAATAAGGGTGTTGACGTAGCTGAAGAATGTGCAAAAATCGACGGCCTTGATCCTATGCAGGTGTTCTATTTGAACTTTGCAAATCTTTGGGCCACAAACATCAGAGATGAAGAGATCCGCTCGCTCACCACTGATGATGTTCATTCTCTTGGTGTGAACCGTGTCAATGTTTCGCTTCGCAATATCGAACCCTTCTTCAAGAGTTTTGATGTGAAAGAAGGTGATAAGATGTATCGTCCCGTAGAGGAGCGAATCATTATTTGGTAAAAAAATCTTTATAAAAATAAACAGAGCGATGCAAAATGCATCGCTCTGTTTATTTTTATATCTTCAATATGAATTAGTCAAATTTTACAAAATTCCCAGCTTTATCAAATTTCATTTCCACTCCGTTGGAGAGATCAATATCATAGCCTCCGCGTGTTTTTTCTATACCAACTATTTTCTGACCTTTTTGATTGGCTTTTACATAATTTGTGATCGCGGCAGGAACAAAACCGGAAGGAACAGATTTCGATATGTTTACTTCAACCTCTTTCCAATTTCCATCTTTATCAAAAGTTATTTCACTTCCATCCATCATCACAACTTCATATTCAGATATCCTTCCAAAATCTTTATCGATTTTAACCACACTTACTTTAGATTTGAAATTGTTGGCCAATGTGGTTTGAGCAGCCTTGGGAAGAACTGACGCATCGTGGGCATATTTGTCTCCTGCCATTGCAGTGGTTGAGATACCAATTATGGCAACTAATGCAAATAAAAATTTTCTAATCATAATTCTGTTGGTTAATAGTTAATACATTCCCCGGCCTCCGATTGCAAATTGACTCCTTTTCGCAGACTCTTATCCGGTTTATCATTAAACAAATAAATAACCAATACGGTTCAACAAGATAGAGCCTGCGACAATTATATCGCAGGCTCTAAAAAATAAATATAAGTTTTGATTTTTGAGAAATCTTACTTAAAAAGATATTGTGATGATATCGATTCGTTGTTATGAATGCGACGAATGGTGTCGGCAAAGAGTTTGGCAACAGGGAGCACCGTGGCTTTCTGATTCTCCTTAACGTAGGGAATGGAATCGGTGAATATAATTTCTGTCAATCCGCAATTCTTTACATTTTCAGTGGCGGGGTCGCTCATGACAGGATGACTGCATAATGCTCTAACCGATTTAGCTCCATATTCGAGAATAAGATCGCTGGCCTTGGTGATTGTGCCGGCAGTATCAACTATATCATCAACAAGAACTACATTCTTATCTTTTACATCGCCAATCACTGTCATCTTGCTGACAACGTTGGCTTTTGCTCTGACTTTATGGCAAAGAACCAAGGGCACATCAAAATACTTTGCGTATGAATTAGCCCTCTTCGCACCGCCTACGTCGGGAGAGGCGATAACCATATCTTTTAGATGCAGACTCTCAAGATATGGAATAAATATCGACGACGCATAGAGATGGTCAACAGGAACATTGAAAAAGCCTTGAATTTGATCTGCATGTAGATCCATCGTTATAAGTCGGTCGATACCGGCTGTGCTAAGCAAATCTGCAACAAGCTTAGCTGCGATCGATACACGCGGCTTGTCTTTTCTGTCCTGACGAGCCCATCCAAAATAGGGTATCACTGCAATTATAGACTCTGCAGATGCCCTCTTGGCCGCATCAATCATAAGAAGGAGTTCCATTAGATTGTCACTTGTAGGGAACGTGGATTGTACAAGATAAACCTGCGCTCCTCGGATTGACTCTTCAAAACCAACTTCAAACTCACCATCGGCAAAACGCTCTTTATTCATTTTGCCTAATTCTATGCCGAGCTCCTTGCAGATCGACTCCCCGAGATATCTCGATGCCTGGCCTGCAAAAACCTTTATTGGCGGACGAAAATCATTCATTATTTGATAGGATTGATTTGTTGATGCAAATTTAAGATATAATTTTTAAATTTCCATCGTTTTTTTCATTGTTTTTTAGTCTTCAGTCCTCTTTTTTCTTTTCTTCTATCTCATTCTCTTCATCTTGATGCACTTTTAATGGAAGGATCAAGGCATCATACTCTTTTATCTTGAAAGATGAAGGTGTTTTGTCGGAAACCTGGAAGATATATCTTTTCTTCCACAATAGATCTTCCGCTTCCTGCTCTCCTGATTCCAACTTAGCCATACTTAAAGCCAATTCTGGAAAATTCAACTCCATCTCAACAGGAACACTGTCAAAATTTGCAATCACAAGATATGCTTCCTCCTCAGTATAGCGCAAGAAAACATATTGCTTATGAGGATTGAATTTAGGATTCTTATGATTCACATACATAAGATCGAAAAATTTGCCCTCATAGAAAGCTGGCACTTCAGATGTGAGATGCAAAACTGTCTTATACAATTTTCTCAACCATTTCTCATGTTGAGTGAGGAGGAAGTTTGAACATTTTCCGTCGTTATACCATCTTCTAAGCGTGTCGTAGCTCCAATAATCAAATATCGTGGATCTGTTGTTATCTCCAGCGAAACCCTCATTATCACGCGCCATCTCTCCCAATTCCTGTCCATAATAAATCATGTATGGACCGTTTGAAATCATTGAGGATACCACTAAATAAGGCACAATCTTCATCGGATCGTTAGCAAACTCCCGAGATGCAAATCTAACCTCATCATGATTTTCAAGGAAATTTAGCATGCTGTCGCCTATACCCTCCACTCGTTGCCAACAAGATGTTAGTTGGGCAGCCGACCAATTGCTTCGCTCGATTCCTACAAGGGTGTCGTAAAGATTCACCTTATCGTATAGATAATCAAAGTGACAATAATTTAGGAAAGGACGATATAGATTTACATCATATATCTCTCCAATAAAAATCACTTCGGGATAATCTTTCTTAACCTGTGGTATAGCCCAATGCCAGAATTCCTGAGGCACCATAAACACCATATCGCATCTGAAACCATCCACTCCTTTAGAAGCCCAGAAACGCAAGATATGAAGCATCTTAAGCCATGTGTCGGGAACTGGATCATAACTTCCTTGGCCGTTCCATGGATCAAGTCCGTAATTAAGTTTCACTGTTTCATACCAATCATTCTTGCCGCAGAACGCCGTGAAACAATCATTTCCTGTCGCTTTAGCTGGAAATTCTACGTATGGTGAATCTCCTTCTGATGAAATATCGAAGTCGGGGGAAAACTGTTGATTTACGATATAATAGTAATTATTTTGAGGAGAAAAGAACATGTTATGATCGTCCGACCTTCCAAAATCCTCTATCCCAATTGGCGCAGAATCCGAATGATACACACGTGCAGTGTGATTAGGAACAAAATCTATCAATAATTTTAGACCTTGTTTGTGGATTCTTTTCACACATGCCTCAAATTCCTTCATTCGATTGGCGGGATTAACTGCCAAACAGGGAGCAATATCATAATAATCCTTTATAGCGTATGGTGATCCGGCTTCTCCCTTTACCACATTTGGATTATCTGCCGGTATATTAACTTCCGGATAGGCTGTTTTTGTGGCATTCTCTATTATTCCGGTCAGCCATATACAGTTTATTCCCAATTCCGAAAGCGACTTCAGAAGACGCGAACTAATCTGATTCAACTTTCCACTGCCGTTCTGTTCCAATGTGCCATTGGGAACACAATCGGAATTCATATTTGTAAATATTCTTGGGAAGGCTTGGTAAATTATCAATTTCCCTTTTTTATCCATAGTTTAAGTCTATTATTTCCTTTTTTCTTATTAACCCTTAATCACCCTTATTTGTTCTTTTTTAACATTTCCTCTATCACATAGCATGCAGCATCATATCCATATCCCACATTTTTTCTTAGAGCCGTGAGATCAAATGTTTTGGTGTTGCCGACATGTTGAGGAGTCACAACGTAATCACACAACTTTATGTCTTGAAGAACATTTGCCTTGCTCATTAAAGTGTAGGTGCGCATTGCAACATCGAGAATGTTCTGTTTATAGGTGTAGGTCCTGTCGAGGGGACTGCAATTGCTGCCAACCAATATCTTGCAGAAATCTCGAATTGCCCAGGCCGGAAGATTTCTCAAAACACCCCCATCTACATAATGATATCCGTTTATCTTTACCGGATTAAATATAATGGGGATTGAGCACGATGCTATTACACGAGGCACAATCTCACCCTTACACCATCCAACCGATGTTCCCTTTTCAAGGTTGGTAGCGCAAATCACAAAAGGAATCACAGTATCTTCGAGGTTTTTCACTGGAAGCCAACTATCAAGAAGCTTAGCAAACTTTGTTAGTCGGAAGAATCCTTCCTTCGGAATGACCCATTGTGAAAAGTCGCCGAAACTACTTGCTTCCGCAAAACATTCTATCATATCGTTCGGTGTCAGACCGGAAGCATATAGCGCACCTGCTATCGAACCAGCCGACACTCCCGATACAACTTGGGGACGCAATCCAAATTGTTCGAATGCCTGCAAAACTCCTATATGTGAGAAACCCTTAGCTCCTCCCCCCGCAAAAGCCATTCCTATTCTTGGCTTTGTGCGCAATCCTATTTTTTCTAATAATTCTTCTATATAGCTATTCATCTTCGTTGTTTACTTTATTATTCTCTTCGCCCATACTATTATCTCTAATTAAAACTCCCTTATCGTTTTCTTTCTCATCCGTTTCTCTCTTATCTTCCTTATCCTCCACTTGCTTACGCTTTTTCCTTCTTAGCCATGAGAAAGGGTTGTCGAAATCTTTTCTATAGACCACGCCTAATCCCTGTGTGGTGAGAGAAGACTTAAGATAATAGTTCTGGTCGTTGAAATGGTTATACGCCTTCAACCTCAAATTCCCATTTTTTGAAAGGAGATATTCAATGTCAAAATCACCAACAAATGTGGTTTGCGAGGTGCTTCTATCTCTATAACCGAAATTGCCATTTATAAGCAACCTGTTATTCAATAAACTTGACGACAGCGAAACATCAACTTCCATATCTGAGAAATCTCCCTTGTCCGACCGGAATGAAGGGGCCAATGTGAATTTATCGGTGAGCTGACCCATAATATTGGTGAGCTGAGAGGAAAGAGTCGATGATGCAACAGATGCCAATTCACCTCCTCCATTGCTTGTGCTCCCCATATATTCGGGAGTGTAGAACCGATTAAGAGCGAGAAGATATATGATCTGCCGACTCATCAAGTCTTCTGTTGAAATAATACTTCTTACCTTTCGTTCCACATCGCTCGTCAAGGTGGGGAGAGAGATGTCAAAAGAGATCTCCGGGTTTTGCAAGTCGCCCTTAACACTTAACAAGGCATCGACCGGAACATTTGTTCGGTTCAAATCCCTATCGGTGGCAAAACTCTTATCGAGATCCGACAGATTAGTATTTACCCTGTAAGAGGCAAGAATATCTATATTGGCAGCCAAGGGATCTCCGTTGAATGAGATATTACTACCTTCTCTTATCTTGAAATCTCGCAAAATTAGCTCTTGAAGAGAGAAATTGTAATTTCCTTCAACAAGAGTATATTTGCCATACATCGACATCTCGTCAGATTCCGTGTCATAGTGAATCTGAAGAGGTCCGCCTCCTCTGGCAGTGATCTTATCTCCGGCTTTAGGATCCATTATAAGATTTAATTTGGCTGCCGGAGTCACAGTGGCGCGAAGATCCATGGCGAATAATGAGGGAGCACTCACTTCCTCCACTTTCTTTTTATAAAATTTCTCCTCGAAGGTCTCCTCGACTTCGATCAACTCTTTCTCCACATCTTTCTTTTTATCCGAAAATGTGAGGAAAGTATAGTCGAGGGCTGTTTGAGTATCACTTAAAACAAATGTAAAATCAGATTTTGCATCAGTGGTCATATCCATCTCCATTGCCACAATTCCGGGACGTCCTCGAAGAGTGCCTTTTCCTGATGCGAAAATTGTGCCATACCAATCGGGATTAATGGAAGAGTTAGTGTCGTAACACAGCAAACCTTTTGCTTCATTTATTTTAAATTCAAATTCAGGCTCATGGAAATATGAATGTTTCACGTAGCCACTCAAAAGAGCTGAATTGCCAAATTTGTCGTATAATCTGAAAGAAGGAATTTCGATATGTCCCGGATTTAGAATCACAGAATCGCTTCCATGATAATAGACATTGGTGTAATCAACCTTCATATAGATTGAATCCGCAAAAGCACGTCCGGTCAAATCAATATCCTTAAAATTACCGAACAACTTTACTTCTCCTGATGCCCTACCTCCAACGTCGGAAGTAAACGCCGACATAAACGGTTTCAGGAAGGCCACATTCACTTTATCGGCTTTCATATCAAAGCTAAGTGAATCGCGTGTCACAAATATGCCACCATCCACAGTAGCCCCGCCAAAACCTTCCTCTTTTATTGAGGCATTAATCTCTACTTCCTTTTTTTCATTATTCCATCGAGAGTGAATATCAGCATCCCCAAGCACTGCTTCATTATATGCTAAATCCTTTACTCTAAGTATTCTTGTCTCGGCCACCGGATTTTTGGTGAATACAGATGATGCTGTGAGCTCTCCCGTCGCAATCCCTCCAAACGACACATAATTGATGTTAAGAATCCCGAAAATATACTCCAAATCAATATCAGCCAACCTAATGTTTAATTCATCTTCAGGATTGGCCGAAGCAACTCCATTAACTTCTACGAATTGCCGGTCATGCCATATCCTAAGATTATCCACTGACACTCTTTTTTGAGAATAAGAGAGATCCGAACGATCGATTCTCCATTCTGAAGGTCCAAGGGAGAAAGAGGAGGGATTAATTATGAAGCTAAAGTCGGGAAGTCCGGTAGTTATATTCTTTTGAGTCGCACCATCAATGCTAATATTACCCTTTGCATTCCGGTTGCTCACCATATCCCATCCTAAATCTATATGTCCTTCATCATGCAAAGCTGTTATATTGGCCTCGATATTAGCCCTGTCATTTTTTATAGGCAAAGTGGTAGTGACGTTGACCGATGCCCCTTTCCCTTGTTCCAACACTCCATAAAGAGTAGTATTACTAATTAGCTTGTTGGAGCCTTGTAACAAGTAAGGAGCGTCAAGCCTACATTCCATAAATCCTTCATTCAAATCAACTTTTCCTGCAAATGTTATATTCTTTAATGGTTTTACAGGTAATTTGATAAATTCCGGCAAACTCTCCTCTGCAAATATTGCCACATTGAAATCGGCATAACTTGAATATACCCTTTTATCAGGAATAGCAATTAAGGAAGTGACATTATCTCCCACTAATCTCTTTATTCCCGGAATTAATTCTCCAACCTTAAAATTGCCCTCTACAGAAGCAGAAAGGAAATCCGTATTAAGGTCTATGCGTTTTATTTGCTTTTCATTTGCGCTATCTGTAGAATCAGTTATGTACCCGGCATTGAGACTAATCTCTCTCAATGCTATCCCCTTCCCGTTCATGTCTTTAAACGAGAAATTATCAATTTCTACTCTTCCGGTAAAGTTATCAGCATTATTGCCATATAAGTCGGCGGAAAGATCACAACGTCCTATATATCCGTTAAATTTAGGCAATAGTCCGAATGCACCTGCCGATATTCCCGATATTTCTCCCTCGATGTTAAGATGAGATTGTTCGTTTGCAAGCAATGCTTCGCCTATCAAATGAAGGTTAACCAAACTATCTTCTATCCTAACATTCCCTTTCATCAGATTGCCACTCTTTTCACCCTCAACATTTATATTTGTGAAACGATGACCGTTATAGTCGAAGTAATCCACTTTTAGGTTGGCAATTCCGGAAATATCTTTATTCTTAATTGCAATATCGCCATTGGTAGAAAAAGCAATATCGCCCAAAATAGGTTTGTCAAGGAGTCGGCCTAAGTTGAAATTGTTCGACATAACTGCCAAGGAAGCCGCCATATTATCTTTCCCGGAAATGGCAGCATCAACATCGAAAGTGAGATCGCCAAGGGAGGATTCTATATTTCCATCCGATATTATTTTTCCCTCTCTTTGGGAAAATCCCCCTCTTAATTTCAAATTTAACAAACCGAGTCGAGAAATATAGCCAAGTAGATTGCTTTCTTTCGCCTTATCTGTCTGAAAAACACTTATTAAATTCTCTGAAAATTTTGCAGGAAGAGTTGCCTCAAATTTATTTACATAGGCTCTAAGAGCGTCCCTCTGACGCAAACTCTCTATCTTCCCTTCCAATTCAACCTTAGCCTCACCCCCCTTTTCAATTAGCTCAAACTTATCTATCGACACATTATCCGTGTTACCGGTGGCTAATAAAGTAATATCATAGCGTTCATAGAACTTGTCGAGTGAGGGATAGAAAAATCGAAATTCCTTCGGCGAAATATTTTTTCCTTCCAACTGAATCTCATTATCTCCTGTAGCAATTGATTTAGCGATATTTTTCATATCGGGATATGATAAATCAATATCCCCTATTTTTATTTCGCTTTCCCCCACAAGTAGCAGGATATCCTTAACTGTAAGTTTCTTATCAGTTAGATGTGCCTTCAATCCGAGTTTCTTGACTATGAAGCCGCCATCGGTTTTAAAGGATAATCTGCGAAGATCCACTGTGAAGTCATCATTCTTCAGACATGGCAATGTTAAGTCGGCCATCAGATCTGTTAACAGAACATGATTGGCATCAAAACTTTTTTCTTCTGCCAGCGACCGGTTTAATCCATTCTCTCCTCGCGCCCACAATCGATCGAAGGATAGTCGCGACTGACGAATCACCACATTATTGATTTGCAGGTCGAACCTTGTAGGAGGCTTATTTTTTTCTTTTGGAGAAAGGGCTTCAATAATATAATCTATATTGAGAGGCCCGTCTTTTTCAGCCTGCCAAACTCTTCCATTCAACCCCAATATCTCAGCATAAGTGATTTCTATATGCCTGTCGCGAATAAGTTTCCATAGCCGGATGCCAGCACCCAATGTGCCTATTTCTATACATTTTTCACCCTGTGGAGAATAAAACGTGATACCCTTTAACCGAACTTCGTTAAAAGGGAAAATATCCACTTTGTCTATTTTCACGTCTCCTCCTAAGAAATTGGTTAGCTCTTTTTCCGCTGTTTGGCGTATATAGTTCTGAATCGGAGGAATACTTAGAAAGATATACAAACCGATATAGAGCGACACTACAGCTATCACTAACGTGAACAAAACGCTGCGCATCACTCTGTAAAAATTGTATGCTTTTTTCTTGACAACTTTGATTGTCATCCTCTTTAAACGGAGTCTTTGAATTATTTTACAAAATTAATAATTTCTGTTGGATTTGACCGAAGTGAAAAAATAATATTTTGCTCTTAACACAATATTTATTAAATTTGTAAGATAAAAGACCCTTTAAAGATAATAAAGGGAGAAAATGCAAAACGTAAATGAGCATTAATATCTTAGCAATAGAATCATCCTGCGACGACACTTCTTGTGCTGTTATAAGCGACGGCATCCTTAAAAGTAATGTTATTGCAAGTCAGAAAGTGCATGAAGCTTATGGAGGGGTTGTTCCCGAATTAGCTTCACGTGCTCATCAGCAAAATATTGTTCCGGTCGTATCGGAAGCGCTTCGTCAGACAAATTTAAGTAAATCAGATATTACGGCAGTGGCATGTACCCGAGGCCCCGGTCTTTTGGGTTCTCTCCTCGTCGGCACCTCCTTCGCCAAGGGGCTTGCTATTGGTCTTAATATCCCCCTTATAGATGTGAATCATCTTCATGCTCATGCCTTGTCACAATTTATAAAGGAAACTGAACACGATCCTGTGCCTGAATTCCCCTATCTATGCTTGCTTGTATCGGGAGGTAATTCTCAGATTGTTCTCGTAAAAAGTCCGGATGAAATGGAAATCCTTGGCAAAACCATTGATGACGCGGCAGGCGAAGCATTCGACAAGTGCGCAAAAGTGATGGGACTTCCCTATCCCGGAGGCCCCCATATCGACCGTCTGGCCTCGGAAGGCGACCCTGATAGATTTAAATTCAGCAAGCCTCATATTCCGGACCTTGACTATTCTTTTAGCGGTCTGAAAACCAGCTTTCTTTACACTATTAGAGATTGTGTTAAAGTTAATCCTGATTTCATTGCTCAGAATCTTCCTGATCTTTGTGCTTCCCTCCAAAAAACTATTGTCGATATTCTCATTAACAAATTAAAGAAAGCCATCCGACAAACCGGAGTGAAACATGTCACAATCGGTGGAGGAGTATCGGCAAATTCCGGAGTGAGGAATGCTGTCGAAACTCTCTGCAAGAATTTGGGAGTCAAGGCATGGATACCCAAACGAGTCTTCACAACCGACAATGCTGCAATGGTGGCAACTGCAGGATATTTTAAATACTTAAAAAAAGAATTCTGCCCTCTTTCCCTGCCCCCTTTTGCAAGAGTGGCTCTCTGATTTGGGAAAGTGAAAATATTTATAATGTAATAAAAAAGTAATCTACGAGGAATATGCACAGCGAATCCGAAAACACCCCTAACCTCCACCGTGAAACCCGACATGTTGTAATTTATGGTTACACAAAGGCGGAATTAGCTAACATTTTAAGCCATTTTGAAGCTCAACTTCCAGAATTTGTAAAAATCACCATTGAATCAGATAATCTCGTCACTAAGGTGATTCTAACAGGAATTAATTCAGGGCTTGAATTATTACGTTTCAATATGAACCGATATCAAGCTTCGCTGAATGAAATTTTCAGTCAGGAAGTAGTCACAACAGAAGATAAGACACTTTCCCAAGTGCTTGGTGAGCTTTTAAAAGAGCGAGAGCTGACTGTCTCTTCGGCCGAAAGCTGCACAGGCGGCAATATTGCTCATAAAATAGTTCAGGTTCCGGGAAGTTCGGCATATTTCTTAGGCAGCGTGGTCAGCTATAGCAACGATGTTAAGGCAGAAGTATTAAAAGTGTCGCGCACGAATATAGATCGCTACGGAGCCGTTTCAAAAGAGGTAGTCGAACAAATGGCCTCTGGTGTGGCGCAACTTCTTCACACCGACTGCGCCATAGCAACCTCCGGAATTGCAGGGCCGGAAGGAGGCACTAAATTCAAACCGGTTGGCACAGTCTGGATAGCGGTTAAGATTGGCGACCGTGTAGTCAGTGAATGTCTTCATTTCAAGGGATCGAGAGATGAAGTTATCGAGTCGGCCACCAACCATGGCATGGTAATGTTGATTAACCTTCTAAGAAATTCTTATACCACCCCTGACGATATTAATGATGATTAAGTCGAGATTTTATAAGAAAAATCATAATTTTCATCTGAAAATCAAGATTTAACAAACTTTATCAACAAAAAAATTTGCAGGATTAAAATAAAAATAGTAATTTTGCACACGTTTTGTGGCACATCCTTAAAAGTTGCCGGAATGATGCAGCCGGCGATGATATGAGAACTGAGATGGCGGCCTAAACACCAACGAAGTTTAATTTTTAAAGAATTATAACAACAGCCATGTCAAAAGTTTGTCAAATTACAGGCAAAAAAGCGCAGGTGGGTAACAATGTTTCTCACTCTAAGCGTCGCACCAAACGCAAGTTCGAGGTAAACTTGCACACAAAGAAATTCTATTGGGTTGAGCAGGACATGTGGATTGTATTGCGTCTCTCTACAAGAGCCCTCCGCACCATCAACAAGATTGGTCTTAACGCAGCTCTTAAAAAAGCAGAGGCCGAAGGTAATCTCGATTTTAAAGATATCAAAATCCTTTCTCTTTAATCATCTCACAGAACAATTATGGCAAAGAAAGCTAAAGGCAACAGAGTACAGGTGATACTCGAATGCACC